>JBBROT010000050.1:0-13589 GCA_038229155.1 Bryobacterales bacterium
ATGGGCCGACATCACCACATACTGCTTCTTCATCACTGCGTCCGTCCCCGGATACACCGCGGCCACATTCTGCGATTCGACAACACCTCTGGCCACCGCGACCTTCGCTTTCAATGTGGAAGGCAAAGCAAAATGCGGCAGCGGCTTTCCCGAATTCGCCGCTTCAAGAATCTCCGCGAACGTATGCCCCGAACCTTCGAACAGCTTATCCGCGAATGCCGGGTTCAGCGTCAAAGCCACCTTCATCCCTCCGCCCTCATCGAGCGTGGGATCGGCCAGACTCATCGCCGGAGCTAACCGTGCCAGGCTCGAACGCGACCAGGGAATATCCATCTGCTTCGGATTCGGAATCGTAATCGTGCCCACCGCTCCCAGCCGTTTCAAATTGGCCGCCCGCTCTCCCGCGGATTGATAGTGCGAGCTCAACGCGCCCGGCATGCCCGCCGGCGCGCCTGTCAAATGGACGACCACTTTTCCCCGCACATCAAGGCCCGCGAAGTCGTCGAAGCTCTGTTCCGGCACCCTCAATCCATAGCCCACAAACACCATCGCGGCCTCCACTCGCGATGCCGGATCGATCCGCAGCCCGATCACCACCTCCTCGCCTAATTTCAGAGGCACGGTCTTGCCGGCGCGCGTCAGCAAAACGCTGGACCCATGTTCATTGATGGCTCGGGTCGCAAACTTCACCGGCTGAATGTAGCCATCCACACCGGCGGGTTTCAACCCGGCGCGTTCAAATTGAGCGGCCACATAGTCAGCCGCCTTCTTGTGCCCCGGGCTACCCGTGTTGCGGCCTTCCAACTTGTCGTCAGCCAGGAACTCCACATGCCGCCACCATCGCGCTCCGTCCTGGCCAAGCATGGAAGCAGAGAATGCGAAACACAGAAAGAAGCGAAGCGGAGCCACGGTCATAATTTGAGTTACCACGTTTCTCCGCTCCTTCGCGGAACAGCAGCTTTATCGCTTGGTCTTTAACGGCGCGCCCGTGTATTCGTTGAAGCGCTGCGGCTCCGGTGTTCCACTCCGTATGGATCGGAAGGTAAACGGCATCGGCTGGCCCGCAGGTCCTGTCGCTTTCCACCAAGCAGGCAGCGTCTTGAATGCGAACACCATGTCGTAATCCGCGGCCACGCTGCCAGAGCTCGGGTCTAGCGGCTCCGTACCGGGGTGGCTTTGGAACCAGCGCATCCAGTCAGCGGAACCGGGCGCGGGCGAACAGATGTAAGGGTCGTCCGGCTTCCCGTCAGGGCAAGTCTTGAAGGGAGGTCCTGGATTAGGATTCGGATAAGACGGCAGCAGGAACGAGATCATCTTATGTTCCGTTGGCTGCCATTGCGCCGGACTATGGCAGCTCATGCAAGAGGAATCAGGCGCGTTCTTCATCACCGTCGTGCCCACTTGAATATCGTTGCGCGCTCCATCGTTCGGGCCCGACAGGCGACCGCCCCAGCCCAACGTCTGCTTGGAATATTTCGGTGCCGCGGGATTGATCCAGTTCTCCGTCAAAGGCGGAGTCGGCTGCACCGCCGAATTCACATCCGGGTCGTTCCCCCACATCGCGCCCAGCGGCACCATCTTGTCCCACGCATCTTTGCCCTTTGCGTTTGCATCGTAGACCAGCGTCGAAAATACCCATCCCGTCTTCGGCGCGGAAATGCTGTCTTTCACAATGATGTCGAACTGCATCACGTAAGCATTCAGCACCGCTGTGGGCCCCGGCTTGCTTTCCGGTATCGCCAGAAACAGCGGCCACTGCGCCGCGCCATTCGTTACCGGCCACCAGTTGCTCTGCACCGCCGGATCGTCCGATACGAAGAGCGCGGCCTTCACCACCACTGACCCTTCGGGAAATTGAAAGTTCCCGGTCTTCACATCGGGGTTCATCGCGCCGGACCCCCACACTTTGTAAAGCGTGTAAGCGGACCTTTCATCGTAGTAGGTCAGCACGTGCGTATCGAAGGTAGTCTTGAGGCCGGTTCCGGGAAAGATGCCGGGTCCAAACTGGCCCGCCGCGTACGTCCCGTGAATGCTCTCGCGAATGTAGCCGAGCCACGGCTCCGTATACCATCGAGCGGTCGCTCCGTCAAAGTTCGGGTTCAGTAGCAAGGCTCGCCCGTTCACCGTCACATACTGTTTCAACGCGGCCACGTATGCGCCCGCATTTTGCGGTGTGATGGGGCCGCCGCCAATTGCCACCGACCATGGCGGATTTGCAAGGGGAGGCAATTGCTGCGTGGGCCAATCATGGCTCAACTGAAACATGGGGCCCGAATACTGAGCTGGAGTGGGGATCACGCCGTTGTTCACAAGAAAGGGATCTTTCGGAACAGTCTGTCCGGACAACAAGAATTGGGCGGCGGCCAACACCGCGATCCCACCTGGACGGCATACATTGCTTCTGTACGATCGAGTACGCATAACAGATTACCTCGACGTAAATTGTATCCGCATTATTCGTAATTCAGATTTATTTTTTTAAATCTTCGAATAAATTTTTATTCCCCCATGCCGCGCGCGCGCCCAGCCGCCGCCGCGGGCCTCCGCCGAAGGCCGGATAATGGAAGTGTTCCCCGATGGATTTCGTTCAGCAACTGAAAGCACAAGTGGATATCGTCCGCGTGGTGCAGGATTATGTCCGCCTCACCAAACGCGGCCAGCGCTACGTTGGCCTCTGCCCGTTTCATAACGAAAAGAACCCATCGTTCACCGTAACGCCCTCCATGCAGTTCTTTTACTGTCATGGCTGCCACGAAGGCGGCGACGTGCTCAGCTTCATCATGAAGATTGAGCACCTAAGCTTCTTCGAAGCCCGCAACTCGCTGGCCGAACGCAATGGCATCCCTCTGCCGAAGCGTTCAGAGTACGCCGATGACGATACCAAGCTGCGCGCCGCCGTGTACCGGATGCATGAATTGGCCCAGAAAGAATTCACTTCGCAACTGGCCTCTTCGCAAGGCGCGGGCGCGCGCGAGTACCTGAAGAAGCGCGGCGTCAGCGAAGCCGGTATCTCTGAGTTCGGAATTGGCTATGCCGGGAAATCGCTGCTCCGGCTCCTGGAATCGAACGGCTTCACGCCCACCGAACTGGCGGCCAGCGGTCTTGTCGTGCGTCGCGAAGAGGGTGGATTTTACGACCTCTTTCGCAATCGCCTCATGTTTCCCATTCACGGCGAAACCGGCAAGGTGATCGGTTTCGGCGGCCGCGCGCTGGACCCTGACGAAAAATCCAAGTACATCAACTCGCCAGAGACGCCAATTTATCGCAAGAAAATGGTGCTGTATAACCTGCACCGCGCTCGCGACGCCGCTCGCAAGTCGGGCCGGTTGATTCTTGTCGAGGGCTACATGGATGTGATCGGCGTGTACAACTCCGGCATCGCCGAAGTGATTGCCACGTGCGGCACGGCGCTCACTCGTGAACAGGTCCAGACCATGAAGCGCCATGCGCCGATGGTGACGGTCAACTTCGATCCCGATGCCGCCGGCTCGAACGCGGCGGAAAAATCGATTCAGTTGCTGCTTGCCGAATCCGTGCGTATCGGCATTGTGCAACTGGATGGCGGGCTCGATCCCGATGAGTATTGCCGCCAGCATGGCCCCGAGGCCTACGCGCGTTGCGTCGATAAAGCCAAGAGTTATTTTTACTGGCTGGCGGACCGCGCCCGCGCAAAGTTCGACATGCGCAGCGTGGAAGGCCGCGTGGATGCCTTCCAATTTTTGCTTCCCGCCGTGCAGGGCCTCACTGACAAATTGGAACGCGTGGCGGTCGCCAACGATCTTGCCTCTTACTTAAATGTGCCAAGCGGCCTGGTGCTGGAAAATTTCCGGAAAAGGGCCGGCGACAAGCGAGATACCGCCGTGGCCGAGCAGCCCAGGCTTCCCGAAAGCGACCGCATCCTGCTTTCCGTATTGCTGACCGAGCCCGAATCCGCCGACGTGCTGCTTCCCGGACTCAGGCAGATCGCAACGCTGCAGTTGTCTCCGGCAAGCCGCATTTATTCTGCCCTGTTCGGCTTGGTGGATTCCGGCGCGCCGCTCTCCGTCGCGGGCTTGCATGAGCGTCTGGAAGAGGCTGACCGGAAGCTGCTGGCGGCATCGCTCTTCTCGCAAAACGCCAATGAACAAGGTGCCACGCTGCCTGCGGCCCAGGCTTGTTTGGAAGGTTGGAAACGCCGCGACGCCGCGCAACGCGTGTCGGATGTGAAGGCGCGCATCCGCGATGCCGAACGCGAAGGCGATTGGGATACCGCTCTCGCTTTAATGAAAACCCTGTCACGTTCCGATTAGTTCTAACACTCTCTTCTACGAGTGACCCGATTTCAGCGGAATCTCGCTTTAACAGAAGAGAGGCTCTAGTTTAGGGCCCTCGGAACTGGAGGGTTCGTGGCGATGGACGACAAGTTGGACTTGGCGGATGATTCCGGCCATTTAGGCGAGGAAGATGCTCCGGGGCTTTTCGATGAGAGCTGCGAACTCACCGGCGATGAGGTGGCGCTCGATCATCAACATCTTGCAGACGTCACAGACAACGATCCCGTGCGGCTGTATCTGCGCGAGATGGGTTTGGTTCCCCTGTTGACCCGCGATGGAGAGATCACTCTGGCGCGCCGTATTGAAGCGAACCGGAAGGCTTGCCGAAAAGCGCTGTCCCGTTCACCAATCGCGGCGCGCGAAATCTTGAGCCTCTGCGAATCCGTGGAAGCCGGTACTATTTCCATCCACGAGGTGCTGCAGGTTCTCGAGCCCGCGATGGCGCTCGAAACGCAGTGTATGAAATTCAACGTGGCGAGCGCGGAGCTCGGCAATATTTGCGGCAAGGCGGTTCGTGCCCGAAAGAAGCTGCTGCTCATGTCTCGCGCGGCGAAACCGAAACAGCACCTGCATCTGCGTTGGAGCTTGGGCCGGCTGCTCATTCTGATGTCGCGGCAAATGCGCGGGCTGGAATTTCAAAACGCGGTGCTGCGCGATATGACGGCCCGCGTAAAGACCGCGGCCGAAGAGTTCAAACCGCTGGAGCGTAAGCTCGCCCGTAACGCGCGCCGGCTGGACGTGCCTGGCGAATCCACGCGCGAATTGCATCGTGAACAGCGCCAGCTTCTACTGGAGATGCAGTCTCTTGAAGAGCGCTTCGCCACGCCCGCCACTGAGCTGCATCGCGCGGTGGCTGTGATCTCGAAAGCGGAACGCAATGCGGAAGCGGCCAAGCAGGAGTTGATTGAGGCGAATCTGCGCCTGGTAGTGAGCATCGCAAAACGCTATACCAATCGCGGACTTCATTTTCTGGATTTGATTCAGGAAGGCAACATCGGTCTGATGCGCGCGGTGGATAAATTCGAATACCGCCGCGGTTTCAAATTCTCTACTTACGCCACATGGTGGGTGCGGCAGGCCATCACACGCGCCATTGCCGATCAGGCCCGCACCATTCGCATTCCGGTGCACATGGTGGAGACCATCAACAAGCTGCTACGCACCTCACGCTTGCTGGTGCAGGAGTTGGGCCGCGAACCGACTGACGCGGAACTGGGCTCCAAGCTGGAGCTGTCCATCAATCAGGTGCGCAAAGCAATGAGGATCGCGCAGGAGCCCATCTCAATAGAAACTCCCGTGGGCGAAGAAGAAGATTCTCACCTGGGCGATTTTCTGGTGGATAGAAATGCGCAATCGCCGGCGGAGCGATTGATTGGCATCAACCTGTGCGAACAGGCTGTTGAAATTCTGAAGACGTTGAGCCCGCGCGAAGAGCAGATTCTCAGGCTTCGTTTCGGTTTGGAAGATGGCAATGAGCACACGCTGGAACAGGTGGCGCATAATTTCCAGGTCACTCGTGAGCGCATCCGTCAAATTGAAGCGAAGGCGCTCGGCAAGCTGCGGCACCCCAGCCGAAGCCACCGCCTGCGCAGCCTTCGGCCACGTTCCTTGGCGGCCCACTAAGGCCAGTTTATTTCAGGAGTGCTTTCACTTCAGCAGGCGGCTCGAACCGCTTCGGCGGGAATTCCGGATTGAGGGCCACGCTCTCAATGCTGATATCGATCTTCTGGCCTGCCAAGCTCTGCTGCAGAGTGTGTGGCATCAGAAGGTCTCCCTCTTTGCGGTAGCCCCCGATGGTCATCGCCACAGGCACCTCGCCCATGGGCAACATCACGGTCGCGGTCTCCCGCACCAGCAGCCCTGACGCTTTATCGTAATACTCCGTATCGGGCTTGCCTGTCAACGGGGTCAATACCACTTTGTAGCAAGGCTTGCCGTCCACGTTTTCAATGCCTGTCGTTTCCACGCTCTTGTAAAGCTTCTTCCAATCCAGAAACTTCGCTTGACTATTTGCCGCGCGCAAGGTCATGGCCTTCTCATCGCCCAGTTTCAGACGCGCACCCTCCAGCGCTGAGTTGGACCATGCGATATTTCCATCCGTGCCCTCTTCCATGCGGCCGATTCCTGGAAACTCCACCACCGTAACCTGCTTCGCGGGTGCCGATTCGTAGACCGTCAGGGCACCCTTCAAATTCTGGCCGCTCATGGTCATGGTTCCCTTGGCGATGCTGCCGTGAACTTGCTCGTACGCGGCACGCCCGCCAGTCACTTCCACAAACTTGGCCAGAACGTCTTCTCCCTTCGGGAGATCGTCGGGGGCAAAAAAGAGTAGCGCGAAAAGAAGGATTGGCATCACTGGGGCCGCTCTATCCACTGTAGCGCGCTCTCCAGTACATCATCCTTGCCCGAAAGCAGGCTCGCCCGGATGGGCTTTATTTCCACGTCGGGCTTAACGCCTTTGCCTTCAAGAACCGCGCCGCCCTGCGAAACATAATTCGCGATGGCGTATTGAAACGCATCTCCGTTCGGCAAGCGTTCAATCACGGAAGGCAGCGCCGCCCCCGCGGTGGGCGAACCGAACACGCGAGCCCGTTTCAAATCCCGCAAGCCGCCCGCAAAAATCTCTGATGTGGACGCGGAGAGGCCATCCACCAGCACGGCAAGCTTCCCGGTGAACGCCGGCACACGAGGATTGATGGCAAACTTCAGAGCGTTATCACGCGTCTGCATGGTGCCCAGCAATTCGCCTTGCTTCTGGATGAAGAACCCCGCCATGCCCATTGCCATCGCACCGATTCCGCCTGGGTTGCCCCGCAGATCGATGACGAAACCGGTGCACTTACCGCATTCGCCGACACCTTCAGCAAGCGCCGGTATTAAGCGGCCGGGGTCCAGAAACATATTGAAAGCAAAATATCCCGCATTGCCGATTTGGCGGAATTCCGACCAGACGTATTGTGTCGGTAAATTTCCGAAGGTTGTCGGCTCGCCGTGCGAGGCGAACTCCGAAGGCTCCGGTTCCGCGCTCTGTCCGTGGCCATCCGAAAGCATAACGTCGTGCGCTCCCGCCCACGCGGCAATGGCTCGCGACACCATCAACTCACGCATGGTGGAATGCTCGTAGATCTTGTCTACTTTGGCGACAGTATCGTGAACGCCTTCCACTTCCCACCCTCGATGTTTGCCGCGTACCAGAATGGCGCGCCCATCGATCATACGGACGTCCATGCCCTCCGCGCCTCCATGCAGTTCCGAATACACTTCGCCCGGCATCACGCCAAAGTGGGTCAGGTGAAGCCTGCCAATCATTTCGTTCAACACGCGGCGCGCGGCTTCCATGCTGCCAGCCTGTTCCATTTTCGGCTGTAGTTCATCATGGATCGCCTTCCACTCGGCACCATCCAGGCTCTTGTCCCAATGCTTGTCTCGAATGGTGGTCCAGACATATTCGAACGAATCGATATTGCTTTGCTTTCGTCCCGGTGTGAGGGTTGCGCCGTAAATCGTGAGAGCCAGCGGCAGCAGTGCGAAGAGGCGCAACCCTGATTTTACCGTCTCTTTAGTTTTCGTGCGGTGCCACGTGCACCATGGTGCGATGCGCAGGCTGGCCTTCCGTGTATCCCGAGGGCACCTGGAACAATGAGGGTTCCGGGTTGGCGCGATGGATGTCACTGACGGTATAAATGGTTTCTCCCATGCGCGGGTCATTGCGCTTGCTCATGATTACCATTTGCAGGTCAGGTGAAAACCACTTCTCACTCACGATTTCGATGGGCCGTTCATTAAACATCGCTCCCGCTGGAATGGTAACCGTGGTTCGCGTGCCTTCCACGGAGAGACCTTCCATTACTTGTTTCCCCAGGCTTTCTGTTTTGGCGTTCTCGCCCCCGTCCGCGATCCGCTGTTTGGTCATGATCATCGGCATGCCTGGGGAAGGCGAGCGTCCGGCCAATTTCCTTAGTTCCAGTTCCATCGTATGCAGTCCTTCGTCCATGACCTTGGCATCGCGCAAACTGATCGACGAGCTCTTCATCACGGTCCGGTTTCGTTCGTCCAGAACAAAATGCGATGCGGCCACCGGGTCATTCACCATGACTGTTTTCTCCACTTCCCCCTCCGGCCCCAGACCTTTCATGGAACGCTCAACACGCGTTCTACCTTGCTGGTCACGATAATTGCGTGAGCTTGTGGTTTGCACAATCCTGTTGCCGTCGGCCAGCGTTTGCGTCATGACCGATTTTTCATCGGCCTCGTAGGGCGCACCCGTAACCAACTTCGATTGCATACCGGCGTTGCTATTCGAGATCTGATAAGTGAACTGCATGCCGTTGAACTCAGAAATTTCTTTGTTGATCTGAGCGATCTGAATTTCCTGTGAAAGAGCCAGAGTTGCCAGCGCCAGTGCTCCTGAAGCTGCCGTTACACGAATCGTTTTTGCCGTCATTTTTTTGCTCCTGTACGAATGAATCGAACTGCTCTGGCGAGTCCATCGCCCCCTACCAATACGTCGGCATCGATCCGGAAATTCGGATCGCTTCCAGAGATGGGAAAGCCCCAGGACAACAGTTGCGCGGCGGGCATGCTCACGCGCACCAACTCCGCGCGATCTGTCGGGTCCAAGCTGGCTGAATAAGGAATTCGGATCAGGGGGTCCTGTTCTCTTTCCGCTACCAGCTTTTGTATGGGTCTGCGCTTTCGGGCTACCTGCAATCGCTTGACTGTCTTAGGCACGGGCGGCACCGGCTTACGTTCAGAAATTAGGAGAGCCGGAGGCGATGCCGGTAGAAGAGGAGGAAAAGTGAGCTTTTCACTTGGTGGACGAAGCACCGCCGCAAGAGTTAACGCGGCAGCCAGCGCGGCAAGCCCCGCGGGACGCCCCCACCGCGATCGCTTGCAACGCATCGCTTGCAAAAGTTTCTGTTCCAGCAGCGGCGATGGTCCGCGCGTCTCGACGGCGGCCATCGCCTTCAGCGCCGCGATGAGAATACGTTCATTGCCTGTCATACCGTACACCTCGCCTGAAGTTTTGCGATCAGCATTCCGCGTCCGCGATGTAGCCTTGAACGCACCGTACCAACCGCGCAACCAATCACCGACGCGGCAGATTCATAGCTCAGTTCCTGCAAGTCGCACAGCACGATTGCTTCACGGTATTTTTCAGGCAGGCGAAGCACCGCATCTTGAAGAGCCTGCAGTTCCGTGCTGCGCGTGAGATCTTCCAGCGGATCGCCCTCGGCGAGAAACTGCTCCGCGTCGTCCGCTTCGTCCACTTGTTGAAAGCGCCGGTCATGCGCCAGATGCCGGTGAACCATGTGCCGCGCTATCCCGTAGAGATAGCCGGCGATATTTCCGCGCTGCCGGTCATAGCCGCCAGGCTGGCGAATCAGCGCAAGGAAAACATCCTGCGTTACTTCTTCCGCGACGGCCTCGCTGCCGCTCATATGAAGCGCGAAGCGATAGACCGGAGTTGCGTGCTGGCGGTAGATCTCCGTGAATTCGCCAGCGTCGCTCATGCTTTCTACATTGCATTGCGGGCGCGTGGCCCCGAAGTTCCAGATTATTTTCTAAGCCGCTCTTACGCGGCTGTTACGCAAGCTTGCGCAACTTCGAAACACGGCCTACTTCCACCCACTCGACCACGAAGATGTTCCCGGCATGATCGAAACATGCGCCATGCGGACAAACGAAGCGGCCGGGAGTGAATGCCTCACGGCCAAGTTTCCTGGTAGCCATGTACTTGCCCGTGGAATCGTCACCGAGCAGTGCTACTGTCCGGTTGTCTTTGTCCAGCACGGTCACGCGCGCGAACAGATCTGGAATCACCATGTCGCCGTTCTTGTAAATTCCGAAGTGGCAGGGAGCATTCATGTTCTCGACGAAATCAAGATGCTGACCATCGAGCGTGAAGCGCTGCAGCCGTTTGTTCGTGCGGTCCGCCACGGTCAGATTCGGCGTCGCCCCGCGAGTATCCACAACCAGACCGTGTGGACAATTCAGCTTGCCCGGTTCCTTACCAACGCCCCCAAAAGTGCGAATGTACTTTGCGTTGGAATCGTACTGATTGATGTAACTGGAGCCGTAGCCATCGCCAACGTACACATCGCCATTCGGGGCGATGGCGACATTGGTGGGGCTGTACTTGACCTTCTTGCCATCGGGCCCCGGCTTATACGCTTCCAGATCGTCCGGGTAGCCAAGCTTCCAGACATGTTCGCCGTCGAGAGTGGTCTTCACCACGAGGGCATTCTTCGTGTCGCACAAATAGAGGTACTCGGTTGAGCCTTCCTTGCGGATGTGAAGCCCGTGAGCGCCACCGGCGAACTCTTTGCCCCACGATTTTACGAACTTTCCATTGGCGTCAAAAACCACCATCGTGTCGTGACTTTCACTGGCCGCGTTTACCGTGTGGTGAATATACATACGGCCCTGCGAATCTTCACAGACCCCATGCGTGTTGCCGTATTTCAAACCGGCGGGAAGTTCGCCCCAATCGTGCGTGACTTCATAACGATGATCGGCGGTGCCGATGACCGGCTTGGCATTTCCTGATTTATCGGTGGCGGCCATAAGAAAGGGAGCGGTTCCAGCCAGAGTGGAGCCGAGTATACCCGAACCCAGGATACCCAAAGTGGAACGCCTCGTATAATCCAACATGGCGGTTATTCTATCCCACACCGCCCGGTTCTGTCCTGGCACTCGCGCACTCGCGCTAAGGCTTGATTCCTTTCGGCTTCAACTCGGGTGCGCGCGTGGGTGCGGTTTGGTTCTCGATTTCTGTATCCGTCCCGCGCCGCCGCTGGGAGGAGTCATCGGGTCTCTCCTGTTTTGCTTCGGGAGGTGTTTCACCTGTGCGGGCGGGCCGAAGGACAATATGGTAGCCGTGCGGCTGCTCCACTCGCTTGTCGTCAACTGCCGTGCCACCGGCCGTGCCAACTGCCGCTCCCATAAGCATCCCCGCATAAGCAATACTAGCGAGCGAAGCAAGGCGGCGGGTTTCCATCTGTTCCCGATTATACGCGCGCCGGCCTTTCGCCTGAACAACGGGCTGCAGGGGTGGGATGGAAACGCTAAACTGGACGGTTTAGCCGTTTGCTTTGGTTAGTCAGGGGAGACGTTGACCGCGAGACCTTTATTGTCAGATTCCGAAAACGCGCAGAAGAGTTTGGATGAACAGCTAGCCGGGTTGGCAAAGTCGCACCGGGAGATGTTGCATCAGGTGAACGCTCTTCGCGATTATTTGATTCAGCGCGCGGAATCTGAATCTTCGCACCACTCTGACTTGCACCGGCGTGTGCTCGGCCTGGAGCAGGAGGCCAAGCATATACAGTCGGTCCTGAATCTGATCCTGGAGAGCCGGATATGGAAGACGCTGCAAAGCGGCGGTGCCGTGCTTCTGAATCTGATGCGATTGACTCCCGCAGGCAGGAAGCTGCGGAAATCCGCGTCTGTGCAGGCGTTTGCCGACGATCGGCGCCACGAGATTCAATTGCGCTGCGATTCGCTGCCGATAGAGCCGCAGGATCCGCTGTGCGGAAACATTGAAATTCGCGGCTGGGCACTGGCGGAAGGCGGGGTCAGCGGAGTGGATATTTCCGTGGACAATGGGCCGCCCATTAGCGCGGCATACGGGTCGCCGCGCCATGATTTGGCGTCGCTCTTCCCGCATGTCCCGCATTCGTTGAACGCGGGCTTTGTGCTTACGTTCGATACGCGGCAGTTGGAAGATGGCATTCACCGCCTGACCATTTCCGCGCGCGCGAAAAGCGGCAAGACGCGTGAGGTTGAAATTCCTCTTCTGGTAAGCCAGAGCGTGGGTCACGCCAGCGAATATTCGCGCTGGCTGGAAGCGTTCGAACACCCCGAGCCTCACTTGGTGAGGTTGAAGATTTCCAGTTTCACCTATACTCCGCTGGTCAGCGTGCTGGTGCCTGTGTTCCGTACCAACCTCGCGATCTTGCGGGAGACGATTGAATCCGTATTGAACCAAAGCTATACCGATTGGGAGTTGTGCCTGGTGGATGACGGGTCTGAAGACCTTCAGGTGACCGAACTGCTGGCGCAATTCGAGCGCTTGGATAGCCGGATCAAATTGGCGGTGCAGGAAGGCCAAACCGGCATTTCGACGGCGTCGAATCGCGCGCTTGAAATGGCTACCGGGGATTACGTGGCGCTGTTGGATCACGACGATGTTCTCGCGCCCAATGCGCTGTTCCATGTAGTGGACGCGCTGCAAGCGGCGGATCGCCCGGATGTGCTGTATTCGGACGAAGATCACATGGACGAATCCGGCAGGCGATTCGCGCCGTTTTTCAAGCCGGATTGGTCGCCGGATTTGATCCTCTCCGAGAATTATGTTTGCCACCTGATGACGTTCCAGCGGGAATTGGCATTGCAGGTGGGCGGGTTCCGTTCGGCCTTCGATCTGAGCCAGGACCATGACATTCTACTTCGGTTAAGCCGGGTGGCGAACCGGGTGGCTCATATTCCGAGGGTGCTTTACCATTGGCGTACCAGTTTGGGCTCCATGTCGCGCGCGTCTCATTCGGAAGATAAGGCCTTTAAATCGTCACGCGCCGTGGTGGAATCGCATCTGGCTGAAAGCGGGTTGGAGGCGGTAGTGGAAAACGGGTTGTATTCCGGCCGCTGGCGCGTTCGTTACCCCATCCCGCCCGATGCGCGGGTGAGCATTCTGATTCCGACTGCCGGGAAGACCGATGCGCTGGACCGAAACTTGAAGGCGCTCTGGAAGACCGCCGGCTCGAGTTCGTATGAGGTGGTAATCATCGACAATAGCAAAGGCGATGACGAGCGGACGGTGATGAATTACGTCCAGAAGCTCCACGACAAAGGCCGGCCGGTGCGCCATTTCGATCAGCGCAATGAGCCGTTCAACTATTCGCGTTTGAACAATAAGGCGGCGTCCACGTGTACAGCCCCGTATCTTCTGTTTCTAAACGACGATACCGAGGGAATTTCAGACGGGTGGATGGACGCGATGCTGGAATTGGCGGCGAGGCCGGAAGTGGGCGCTGTCGGGGCGAAGTTACTGTACCCCGACGGCCGAATACAGCACGCAGGCGTGACTATGGGGCTGGCCGAAATTTGCGGACATTCTTTCAAGGGGGGGCGGGGGGACGAGCCACATGACTATGACTGTGCCGACCTGATCCGGAATGTCAGCGCTGTGACCGCGGCCTGCGTGATGGTGAGAGCGCAAGTGTTCGACGAGATTCAGGGATTTGAAGAGACGATGTTCCCGATTGCGTACAACGACAT
>JBBROT010000051.1:0-13570 GCA_038229155.1 Bryobacterales bacterium
CCACCAGCAAGAACGGGAACATGATACGCGTCAGCCGCACCGCCAGTTCGAACTTGCCGGGAATCTGGTGGAAGCTGGACGCGAACAGCTCCACAAGCTGCGGGCTGAACACCATGCCTGCCAGCGAAAGCAGACCGACAATCAACAAAATAGCCGTCGCCACCAAGTTGTAAAGTTCGCGCGCTTCTTCCTTACCTTTGGTGGTCAGGTACTTGGTAAATGTCGGCACGAAAGCCGAAGAGAGCGCGCCTTCCGCAAACAAATCGCGCGTCAGGTTCGGGATGCGGAATCCGATATTGAACGCATCCATCTCCGCGCCCGCGCCGAACAGCGCGCTCATCACGCTCTCACGCACCAGCCCGGTGATCCTGCTTAAAAATATCGCCGCCGAAGCAATCCCGGCAGACCGTGCGACGCCCGCGCTGGCCTTCGGTTGCGGCGGTTCCGGTTCGCCTGCTTCTTCCGCCGGAGCTGCCTCGTCGCGAGCTGCTTCTTCGGGAGCCACGCTACTTAATCCACCCTGCGGATTTCCACTTCCCCGTAAATCTTGCGGGCCTGCTCTAAAGACGCGAACCGCATCCCGGGCAGCACCGCCGAAGCCGTTCCCGCCGCCACGCCCCATCGCAGGGAATCGTAAAAATCGTTTGTCTTCCCCATGCTCCACAAGAAGGCCGCGGCCAGCGCATCGCCCGCCCCGATAGGGCTCACCGCGTTGGTATGCGGCGGCACCACTTCCGTGATCTCACCTTTGTAAGCACCCACTACGCCGCGGCTCCCGAGCGACAGAATTACAGATTCCGCGCCCAACCGGCTGATCTGTTCCGCCGCGCTCAGGTATTGGTTGCGCGTCAGCATCGCCGTGTTCAACAGCCGCTCCGCTTCGGCTTGGTTCGGCTTCACCACTGTAGGGTGCGCTTCAATCCCCAGCCGTAGCGCTTCGCCATCCGTATCCAGCAGCGTCTTCACTTTCTTATGGTGCGCGAAGCCTATCAGGTTGGCGTAAAAATCGTCCGGCACGCCCGGCGGCAGGCTCCCGCACAGCATCAGCCAGCTCACGCCGTCCAGGCGCGCCCGCACCGCTTTATCCAGCTTCGCCACCTCCGCTTTATCCAGCGTGGGGCCGGGCTCATTCAGCTTCACCGTCAAGCCATGGCGGTCCATGATGGTCAGGTTGGTCCGCACCTTGTTGCGAATGCGCACCACCACCACGGGGAACCCGCAATCTTTCAGAAACTCTTCAAAGCGCGCGCCTGAAGCTCCGCCCGCCGGCAAAATCGCCACCGTCTCACCGCCGAAGCTGTGAATCACGTTCGCGGAATTGATGCCGCGCCCGCCTGGCGTATCTTTGCTGGACAGAATATAAGCTCGATCTTCAAATGCAAGCCGGTCTACCTGGATAGTGCGGTCGATCGCCGGATTGACCGTCAACGTTACGATCACAAGGTCTTATGTTGGCACATCCTGCTAACCTGTACCATGCGTTCGGAATCGGAGACCAGAGCTTATTTCGCCCTGGTTCTTGTGTGCCTCTGTTGGGGCACAACGTACCTGGCCATCCGCATGGCGCTCGAATCGTTTCCGCCCGCCATCCTGGTGGTCACGCGCTTCATTTTGTCCGGCGCAATCCTCACCGCTTTCGCCGTCGCGCGTCGTGAAACGCTGCCGCGCGGCAAGGAATTGCTGCGCCTGGCGCTCATGGGTTTTCTGATTCTCGGCATCGGCAACGGCAGCATCTCCTGGGCGGAACTGCTCATCCCCAGCGGGCTCGCCAGCTTGTTCGTTACCCTTTCGCCGTTCTGGATGGTGGGCCTTGAAGCGCTCATGCCCGGCGGCACCAAACTGCATTTGCCGTCTATCCTCGGCATGGTCATTGGCTTCGCGGGCACCGCGCTACTGGTCATTCCAGATCCCAAAGCAGCCATAGGAGGCGGCCATCTTCTGGCCGGGTTTCTCATCTGCCAACTCGGCGTGTTCGCCTGGTGCTTCGGTTCCATCCTGCAGAAGCACATGCGCATCGCCTCGCACCCGGCGGTAACGGGCGGCCTGCAGCAACTGGCGGCGGGAATCGGCTTCGTGCCCATCGCCCTCGCCCTGCCCGAACACCATATCGCCTGGAGTTTTCGCGGCTTAGGCGCCATCGTGTATCTCGCCATTTTCGGCTCCATCGTGGGCTACAGCGCTTATATTTATGCGCTCGGCAAACTGCCCGTTTCCATCTTTTCCATCTATCCCTATGTCAATGCCGTAGTGGCCGTGCTGCTCGGCTGGCTCATCTATAGCGAGCCGCTCGGCTGGCGCGAAATCATCGCCATGGTCACCATCTTCGCCGGCGTCGGCATCGTGAAATGGCATGCCGCCTCAAACGCCCATCAGATCCGTCAGCGCGCGGGCGCGGTCCCGGCTGACGTCTAGTTCCGTTCCCGCCGTCAGCTTCACCTTCCATGTGCCGCTGAACCACGGAACCAGCTCGCGCACATGTTCCACGTTCACCAGCGTGCTCCGGCTGATGCGCTGAAAGCCCGCGCCCGCCAGCATCTGCTCCATCTCCGTCACCGTCTTCTCCACCAGGAATTTTTCTTTCGCGGTGTGCGCAAACACCAGCTTGTCTTCTATCGTGATGTGCAGAACTTCAGCCAGCGCCAGCAGAATAAACCGCTTGCCCCGGCGCGCGGCCAGCTTCGTCGGCGGCGCGCCCCGCTCCTTCTCCATCAGCCCCAACACATCGCGCATCGCATCGCGATATTCCGTTCCACCCGAATGCAGCACCGCCGCGATGCGGTCCAGAGTTTGCCGCATCCGCTGCGGCTGCACCGGCTTCAAAATATAGTCCAGCGCCTTCGCTTCGAACGCCTTCACCGCGAACTCGTCGTAGGCCGTCGCGAATACCACCAGCGGCGTGCCGCTCATATTCCGCACCACTTCAAAGCCGTTCATCGCGGGCATCTCAATGTCCAGGAACACCACGTCCGGGTTCAAATCGCCAATCATCTCCAGCGCCTCAGGCCCGTTCGCGGCGCTCCCCACAATCTCCAGGTTCGGTTCGCCGCTCAGCAAACGCGCCAGGTGCGCCCGCGCCGGCGCTTCGTCGTCCACAATCAGAATGCGAATCATTGCGCATGCTCCAGCGGCACCACCAGGCTCACGCGCACGTATCCAGGCTCATCCGTCGTCACGCGTACTCCCGCGCCCTTGCCTGCATACAACGCCAGCCGGTCACGCACATTCGCCAGCGCATGCCCTTCGCGAAAAAAATCCGCGCCCTCCAACTCCTCCGCCGGATTCGCCACATCCACACTGCACTGCCGCCCATTCCGGTGAACGGAAATCTCCACCTCGCCGCCTTCGATGCGCTTCGCAATGCCATGCCGGATCGCATTCTCCACCAGCGGCTGCAAACTCAAGCCGGGCAGATGGATATCGCTGAAGTCACCCACCGGCATCGTGATCCGCAGCCGCTCTGAAAAGCGCGCCCGCTCCAGTTCCAGATAGTTGTCCACAAACGCCAGTTCCTGCGTCAGCGTCACATCCGCCGCCCGCGAACACGCCAGCGTATAGCGGAACATTTCCGCCAGACGGCCCACCATCTCCTGCGCGGCATCGGGCTTAATAGGAATCAACGCGGACAGCGTATTCAAAGTGTTGAAGAAGAAATGCGGATTGATCTGGGCCTGCAGCGCGAACGATTGCGCTTTCGCCGCCGTCTCCCCCAGCGCATGCTCGCGCATCTCCCGCTCATGCAGCGTCGCCTCCGCGCTCCGGATCTGCCGCTGCATCGTCTTGAACGTGCCAATCAGCAACGCCAGCGTAGCCCCGATTGCCGCCTCAATCCCCAACATCTGCAGGAAGTGGTCCCGGCCCCACCAATGAAAATCAGGCACCAGGCTCAACACCCCAACGGCAATGCCGAACGCCATCATGGCGCCCAATGCCCCCACAATAGCTGTAATCACTAGCCGAGCCCGCGGCGGATAGCCCTTCACCAGCGGCCTGATGTATCCCCAAGGCAGGGCGCAACACGAAAAAAAACAAACCGTGGAAACCGCACCCGCGCCCGAGGAATACAGCAGTATCTTCGGCCACTCATCGAACGCGTGTGTCAGCGGACGCGTTAACAACAGAATGGAAGCTGTTGAGAGCACCGGCCCGAACAACGCACCCCCGAATGCCGCCCGCAACAACACCATCGGATACTCGCGCAGCGTAGGCGGCCGGTCCTCGCTCCAGAACAGCTTCGGCATACCCTGATTGTGCGCTTCCCCAAGCGGGGCTCACAGCACTTTCGGACGACCGGTTGAAATAGGGCCCTCAACATTGCGAATTGCAACGCAAGATCCCGGTATCGCAGCCTCAGTTCTGGCGGCTAACCTCAGGCATGGCTTTTCAAATCACACCCCTACCCGCCGCTAGCTTTGCGCATCTCGCTGGCTTAAGCGCGGAACAACTCGCCGCCCACCATGCCCTGCGCGTCACCGCCGATAAGAAGCCCGGCTTCCCCTGCCGCGTCAGCCTGGAAGATGCGGAAGCGGGCGAAGAAGTTATCCTGGTTCACTACCTGCATCAGCCGGCCAACACACCCTTCCAGGCGAGCCACGCCGTTTACATTCGCCCCCACGCGCCCGAAGCCCGTCTGTCTCCCAATCAGGTCCCCGAGCAGCTCCGCACCCGCATCCTGTCGCTTCGCGGCTTCACCGAATCCAGCATGCTTTGCGAAGCCGATCTGGCCGATGGAACAGTCTTAGAGCAGGGCCTGGAGAAGCTATTCGCACTCCCACAGGTCGCCTATATTCATATCCATTACGCCAAGCCCGGCTGTTACGCCGCGAAAGCCAACAGAGCCTGATCCGCCGCTAAAGCTGCCGCGCCATGAACGGTATGCCCTTGGCACCGGAAAATTCATGGGGCATATCCACGGTCACCTGCTCAGCCATCGCGCCCGCGCCGAACACCTCATACATCTGCTTCACGCGCCGGAAACTTTCCACGCTGGCCGCCAGCGGAAATATCTTGTCACGCTCCCCGGCTTCTGAAAAAAAAGCGCGCGGAGCAATCAATCCCGCCACATCGTACATCTCCGCCCAATTCAAAATGCCCGGCACATAGTTATCGATGCAGTGCGCGACCGACATGATGCTGTCGCGAAACGTGTTCAGGTAACAGCTCACCATGGCCGCCTTCACGCGCGGCTCCAGCGCGGCCGAAAATAACGATGCCGTGCCGCCGCCTGAAATGCCCATCGTACCCACGCGCATGGCGTCCAGTTCCGGCCGCGTCTCAATCCAATCCACCGTGCGCATAAGGTCCCACACGCGCCAGCCCAAAATCGTCTGCCCCAGCAACAGCGCTGACCCGGCCACGGGCTCGCACCCCTTCTGCGCCAGACCCTTGGCCTTGTTCGCCGCATCGCGCCGAGCCCCAAAACCCAACGGCTCGATCGCCACCGCGGCCATCCCGGCCTCCGCCACCTGTAGCGCGAAATCGTGCTCATACGGCGGCTTGTCCGTGCGGTCGCGGCCTTCAAGATCCACGCCCACCACATCATCGACACCGCGCCCATGCCCCGGAATACAAATCACACAAGGCGCGGGCCGCGTCGCCGTCTTCGGCAGCACCAGATAAGCCAGCATCAGCATGCCTTCGCGGGTTTGAAACACCAGCTTCTCGCGCCAGTAAGCCGGAAACTCCCGCACCTCCAGCGTATGCGGCTGCAGCGGTACACGCGTGGCCGGAAACCCACCCAGTAACTCCACTATCTTTCCATGAAGCTTCTTCTGCCAAGCCTCCGCTTCGCGCTTGTTCCGAGCCTTAAAAGTAAGCTGCAGCGGCGCGCCGGCATAGAGCTGCTTCGTATACGCCACCGGGTCCAGATCCGCCAGCTTCACCTGATCTTCAAACCCATCCAGCGGACCCGTATACGTACCCGCCGCCCGCGCCTGCAAAGCCGCACCCGACGCCGCCAATTTCCCCAGCTGTCTGCGAGTCATTCCCTGTAGTCTACGCCTGCCAGTTTCTGCGTCCCGCTCAATTCGGGATCCGAGAAACGATTCGCCATCCTCTTGTGGGGCTACAACGCTGAAAGACAAGTATCTAAGAGGACGTCAGGTTGTTATAAATGTAGCCGACGATGATAGGTTCTGTCCATGGACAGCGGACCTACCCTAACCGGGCAAAAAGCGGCGGACGCACAGACCTTCTTACGGAAGGCATTGGGATTACCGCCCGAGCAATCTCCGCTTCCCGCCTTCGTCGGCATGGTTAGTGATGAAATCCAGCAGCTCCGGGAAGCTGGAAAAACGGAAACAGATCGCCACGCTGATTGAGGAAGCTATCGGACTACAGGTGCCAGCCAAAGCGATCAGCGAGTTTTATGCCTCGCTAGGCGAACGTCGCCCACAGGGGGCCTAAGCCCTGCCGGTAGGCATCGCATTCTTTGGTGCTCTCCGTTTTTGCGCGAGGTATCATACTGCAGTAGGATACCTCTATGCCGCGCGGCAACCCATCCCCGAAGCTTGCAATCACCGTTAATCCCAAGGTTCACGAAAAGATCCTCGCCGAGGCAGCCCGCGAAGGCGTGAGCGTCTCGGCTTGGATGACCAGCGCCGCCCGCGAAGTATTGCAGCGGCGCGCCGGCTTGGCCGCGGTGGCCGAGTGGGAAAAGCAGCACGGACCCTTCAGCGCGGAAGAGATGAAACAAGCTCGTCGTAGCGTGGGTGCGCAACGGAAAACACAGCGAACAGTCCGGCAGCAGGCGTGAGCGCTGTTATCTACGACGCAGCCGTTCTCGTGAAGGCTGATAGGAACGATCGGCGTGCATGGGCAGAACACAAGGTACGTTTGGAATTTGGCATTGTTCCATCGGTCCCGGCACCAGTAGTTGCCCAGGTCAGCCGTTCGCCACAACAAGCCCAACTCCGGCGTTTCTTAACCGGGTGTGCGGTCGCGCCTTTTGGCGAAAGCGAGGCGCACGAAGCCGGACGGGTGCTAGGCAAGACCAGAACCACGGATGTCATCGACGCCGCTGTGGTGACGTTAGCCCTTCGCCAGAACGCCACGATTCTTACGAGCGACCCTGACGACATCAAACGGCTTGTCAGGGCTTCCGGCCGCGATGTTCCCGTCATCTCGATCTAAGCGAGAACGCTCGTCTAAAGAGGATTAGCGTTCACCGGCGAAGACAGCTCGCCGACTGCTGGCGCTCCCCTCGGTTCGTCGGGACGCGCCGAAAGATCTCGACCGCTGTGAGTAGCCCGTCCCCTGCCAGAACAGTCGGTCCCGGCGTTCGACGATTGCGGTTCTCGGTCCTCTAGGCTTCTCGACCGGGACGGCCGCTATAGCTGGCCGTCCCGGGAACCTACAGCGGTTTGCGCCTGAATTACTGCTCTGGTGACCATCTCGAATAGCTCTTGCGCGTTGTTCGTACAACCCTGGCCGCCATGTTGTTGGGTTTCAAGTTTGTGCTCCGGGGCGTTCGACGCAGCATAGAAGAAGAGCAATATTCGGTTGCCTTCGCCTCGCAGTCGGTCCAGCAGAACGTATCCCTCGCGTGGTCCTTCGCGGCGCCCCATATCGGAGATAATCGCCGCATACTTGGCCTGTGATAGTCTTTCGAACGCTTCGTCAGTTGAAAGTGCGAGCGTAAATCGTAGCCCTATTGTTTTGAATGCTTGACGTTCATAGGTGTTGTTTTCGGGGCGATCGTCGACCCACAGAATGTGGTTTCTCCAGCCATCTCCTGCCACAAAAACTGAACCTGTCGCTCGTACGGTGTCAACAATTTTGTGCAGTTGAGCTTCCGACGCAGGGTTGTCCCCTTTACCTGCGGCTGCGGTGAGCGACGCGACAACCGACATTTGCATCTTGACGTAGTTCTCTTCATTCTTGAAGTCGCTTGGAGCGAACAGCTTGCCGCTGTGCTTGCTAACGAGCCAGGAGAAGACACTCAACACAAGAACGGGAAAGATGACCAGGAAGTAGATGAGGGGAAGACGCTCACCCGGCGTGAACGAACTCGCGAAAACTGTTACCAACGAAGCAAATCCGTAAACGAGGACTATGAATAGCGCAATGATGCCCAGCGGATTTCGCGCGAGCGATTTTGCTGTCTCGCCGAAGTTCTTTATCTGATCGCTCATTGCAGCTCCCTTTATTGAAGGACCATTGTCTGCAATTGCGCGCAATTCGCGATCACAAGTTCCGACGCCTTGAGTAATATCGTGTGTATCGTCGCGGTCCGGAAGTTGCTGGCCTTGGAGCAGGCCGGAGAAGCCGTTGCCATCCATAACGACAGGCATGGGCCAAAAATGCCTGCCCGCAGATCCAATCATCCCGCCCTTCCCCCTAAACTCCCATCTCATTCCATATTCACGTTCATCACTTCATCGAACAACCCTTCCGGCAGCGTAATCCCACTCACGCGCAGACGCTCCAGAATCTTCGGCTGCACGCCCGTCCCCCGAAAGCGGCCCATCGCCTTGCCCGCATCCGTCACCCCGGCGCGCTCGAAAACAAGAATGTCCCGCACCTCCACATGGTCGTCACGCGACCCCACCACTTCAGATATCGCCACAATCTTTCGCGTCCCGTCCTGCAAACGCGATACCTGCACCACCAGCTTGATCGCGCTGGCCAGTTGCTGCAAAATCACGCGCGTCGGAATCTCCAGGCCGGCCAGGAAGGAGGTCAAATCACCTTTCGATAGCGAGGTTACCTTTCTGTGACTTGAAAGGCCACGCGAATCGGCCAGACAACTAAGTCAACCCCTCCAGCACGAGGGTTTACTCAATGACATCTCAGGCGCTACTTTATAAGGTGAATGCGCAATCTTGCTTTGGCGCTAGTGTTTGTGTCCTTCGCAAAGCTACGTGCTGGCGACTTAACCGGCGAAGCGGTCCTGCATATGGCTCTTCAGGGCGAGAGCCGGCAGGAAAAGCTTCGACAACAGTACGTTTGGCACGAGCACGTCGAAGTCGGCCCTGCGAAGGCCAACGGTTCGCGCGTTAAAGTGAACATCACCCGCGATTTCGACATAACGTTCCTCAAAGGCTCCTTTACCGTGAACTCGTTGCCGTTAACGGGAGACTGGTAAAGGCAGGCACGACGGTGAAGCATACGCGTCACACTGGCGTTCCGCTTGCGGCCATTCTTTCGGTTATGGATCAAGAGCTTGTCCGCGAAGAGGAAATAGGGAATCGCAAATACTGGGTGGTGCAATCGGAACCGAAGAAGAACGCGGTTGCGGCCACGCCGACCGAAACTCAGGCTTTGTCTTACCGGTACACTCACTGGATCGACCAGCAGGACAAGTCTGTCTCTCGCGTGAAGTGGGAAGTAGTCGCCCAGGGCGTGGAGACAAAACCGGGTTCATGGACGAGGCTGGATTTCTCTGAAAACGAGAACTCGGTCCGGCTGCCACGGCATGCCGAGTCCTTCATAGTCACCGGTGACAAGTTCGGCGCAAAATGGGTGTTCCAGACCAATGACTACTCCGGATACCGGAAGTTTAGTACCGACACTAATGTTGATTTCGACGACCGTCAGTAGCGTGCAACGGCGCGAAGTCGCCGGACGTTGACCGAGCAGCGTGGCCGGGAACCCGCCCAGCAGTTCCACAATTTTTTCGTGAAGCTTCTCCTGCCAAGCCTCCGCTTCGCGCCAGCCTGTGGCAATCGCGGATCGTGAGATCGAAAGTCCAATAGCGCGGCGAGTTACCTGGACCGGTTCCGGCTTTGCAAGGTCTCCGTTAGTAACGATCGACAGTGTCGCAAAAGCCGGAGGAGCTGTTTGCGTCTTGGCCGATTATGCCTGAAAGATTCAGCGACGATCCGTCCGGGCAGACAACTCGATCAGTCAACGCGAGAAGCCCCGAGGTGCGCGAGCCGGCGTTCTACCGAATCGAAACTTGCACCGGATTGGCAGTTTGCCCATCCGCGGCGACAATGATGTTCGCGCGGCCCCGGCCTTTCAACGCCACTGGCAGCGGACCCACATTCAACTGGTCCAATCCGTCCGTGCCAGACGGTCCGGAATACAGCACGACGGCTGCTAGCCCTCCCACCGTCACGGACACGGTATGGGCTCTCGCCAACCCGCTTCCCCAAAGAGTGAGGTATACCTGTTCCGCCGAAGACTCCAGATCGATCGGCTCTGCCTGCACCTCTCCGCCCGCGCCAACCCGGTATACCGGTTCGTTCGCTTGCGATCCGTCCGCCCTCACCCGGACTACGTTCGCCGCCGCCAGCGCCGTCCCTGCTTTCAGTTGAAACATCCCGGGCGAAACGGATGCGACCTCCACCGTGCCCGCGGTTTTCATTCCGTCGGCCGCGGTGACTGTGATGCTTGCCGTGCCGCTGGCCGCGGAGGCAGGCAGTACGAAGTTCACCTGCCCGGGCGATACGTAGAACGGCGTGGCCACCCAGTGCGCGCCTTTCGCGTCGTCAATCGCTACTTGTCCCGAGGCCGCCGGCTGCGTTGCGGTAGCCAGATGTGAGCCGAAAGCCGAAGCCATCGCACCCGCGGCCACGGGTGTGGCTAGCGAACTGGCGGCGTTCACAATTCGTAATGCGGTCGGAGCAGTTGCACCAGGCACTCGCGTGAAGGTTGCCGTCTGGAAGCGGCTTCCTCCCGCGTCTTCGGTCTTGTCGACTGTCTCAACAACTGTCTCAACAAGGCGCTGCAACGTGCCGGGCAGGTAATAAGGGTGGATGAGCGCATCCTCCACGGGCTTCTGAAACGCGTAATGCAGCGTCACGCTTTGGCCGTGCAGGAATTGGCCCGCAATGTAGCCCACTAGCGCGTGCTCGAACGAGTGGTACGCGCTTTTCCACTGCCACTGCTTGGGAAAATTCCGCTGCGGCGTGTTGGATGGGTAGTTCACGCCGTTCCAGACTTCGCCATGTTGGGGATCCACGAAATATTTGAACCAGTAATCCGCCGTGGTGGACAGGTAGCGTCCCGCGCTTGGGTCCGCCAGCGCGAGCGTGCCCGAAAACTGGTCCAACTCGGCGTAAACCCACCAGTTTTTGTTTTTATCCACTTGGCCTCCGGGCACTATGCCGCCCGGCACTATGCCAGTGGCCCAGGAGCCGTCTTCGGGCAAGTACGAACGCTGCAGGTGCCGAAGGCCGGCGGACTCCGCCCACTGCGTCATACCCCGGTCTCCGGTCATCAAGCCGGTCCAGCGCATCATCCATAAACCCTTGCTGGTATGCCCGAAATCCACGCCGCTGGTGGAGCTATCCGTGTCCGCAGGGGAGTTTGCCGATGTGAACAAAAGGTTATCGGACGGGGAATAGTACACCCCCATGATGGAATGGCTCAGCAGTTGAAGCGTCTGCTTCCACTCGCTCTGTTGCGGCTCCGGTAAGATCGGCGCGAGCAGCACGAGATACGTATTCATCTGGTCCAGGTCGCTGACTAACTGCTTTCGATCGAAGCGTTCGGTCCCATTATTTTCAAGAGTCCACTGCATCGCGCCCAACGAAGGGTTGTAGTAAGTGCCGATGATATAGTTCTTAATTGCCAGAATGTCCGGCAGGACGTCATCGTCTCGGGTCAGGTAGTAATAGAACGAGAGTCCCAGTAAACCGTAACCCAGCTCCTGCGCGTTGCGGAATTCGCGCCTCGGGCCCCAGTTATTTTTTGCTAAGTCCCGAGTGGTAAACATACCGCCGCCGGCGCGGTCTACCCAGTTCTGGCGGATGTAAGTTACCCCGGCTTTCATGTAGTGGAGATATTGAGCATCGCCGGTCAGGTGATAGGCCACTCCGTATCCGTAGACCTGGCGCGAGAGCGTCACCAGGTACTGCGCGGGTGTGAGCAGGTAGAGGTTGCCCGCGATGGGAGGGCAGGGGTTCCGGTAATCGAGCAGCGCGCCATCGTCGCAGCGAGTGGAAGGAAAGTTACCCGGCGGGGACCCGAGCGCGGCCGGAACGGTCCAGAACGGCAGCAGGTCTTCAGTGAAGTGGGTCAGCCACCGATCGCCCAGGGGCGGCGAGCCGGTCTGGGCAACCGCCGTCGCCATCACGCACCCTATCGTTAAAAGGCAGCGGCCGGTCGCACGAATCATTTGCTCCCATTCTAGCGAGAGTTTTTCTTTCCTTAGTTCCAGTTGTCAAGGCGACCTGCGGGGAGTAATCCGCTCTTGAAACTCCGTGCCAATTCAATAGCCGCTGAATCGGTTCTAAACTTCGCCCACAATGTTAGGTTTGAAAGCATGAGCGCGTTCCGAGTTCTCCTCTTCACATCGATCTGTATCGTCTCGTCAAACGCACGGCGGCTTGAACCAAGTTTTTGACGCCTCAGTCAAAGCAATAGAGAAGAATTGGAAGAAGGTAAAGTCGTCAGATCGCACTGCTGGCGAAATTCGGTTTCATGCCGGAATATCACCCGCAACTTGGGGCGAGGATTGCAGCGCGGTCTTAAGGGACTTGGGCGATGGCAGAGTCGAGGTGGCTCTTAAATCAAAGAACTCTGCGCAGCTGTACGCTTGGGGAGTAGGGGGCAGGTCACAGGATTGCTCAAAAGCTCTTCAAGTCGATTCAATACGAGCTTTCGACCTCTTCACCAGGAACGTCTGCGCCGCCCTTGAGTTCCTCACCGGGAAAATAGGGTTGAACACTTTCGCGCGGCGTTTCTGTTCAATCGGCCGTCACACCAAGGACCGCTCACCTTCCCCTTCTGGTTCATGAAGGATTGCCCCTCCGCGAGGATCTTTTCGTGAATCTTCGGGTCAACGGTGATTGCAAGCTTCGGCGCGTCTGAGCCCGGTGCTCGGTCGTCTGTTAGCGAAAGCGAGGCGCACGAAGCAGGACGGCTGCTAGGCAAGATCAGAACCGCCGATGTCATCGACGCAGTTGTGGTGACGGTAGCCCTTCGCCAGAACGCCATGATTCTTACGAGCGACCCTGACGGCCTAAAAACGGCTTGTCAGGGCCTCTGGCCGCGATGTTCCTGTCATCTCGATCTAAGATGTATCGAAAACGCTCGTCTACTATGAAAAGTGCACTGCTCGTTCAGCGAGAATGTCCCAGCGCAGCCCGGGGACGTTGCCGCATCGGCTCTGACTTCAACAGGTACACGGCTTCACGCTCGGAAGAGATCTCCTTCCAAAGTGCGATCGGCACAAGGACACCTGTCGGCGCGCCGATTTCGTTGGACACGATTTAGATATCAACGCCGCACCGGCAGCGATGCACTCTTTCCTCTAAACCCCCATCTCACTCCATATTCACATTCATCACTTCATCGAACAGCCCTTCCGGCAGCGTAATCCCACTCACGCGCAGACGCTCCAATATCTTCGGCTGCACGCCCGTCCCGCGAAAGCGGCCCATCACTTTACCCGCATCCGTCACCCCGGTGCGCTCGAACACGAAAATGTCCCGCACCTCCACATGGTCGTCATGCGCCCCCACCACTTCGGATATCGCCATGATCTTTCGCGTCCCATCCTGCAAACGCGATACCTGCACCACCAACTTGATCGCGCTCGCCAGTTGCTGCAAAATCACGCGCGTCGGAATCTCCAGGCCGGCCATCATCACCATCGTCTCCAGCCGCGAAAACGCATCCTTCG
>JBBROT010000052.1:0-13424 GCA_038229155.1 Bryobacterales bacterium
TCGTTCGCCATCACGCCGCCCCCACGCAGACCGCCGGGCAGGCCATGGCTAAAATCGCAAGCCGCCACGCGAGCGGCCGGGCCCAGGCCATCGAACACGTCGTGCTCGAACAAACCGTACGCGCCTGCATAGGAGTGTCCCTGCAAATTGTGCCCCACCCAGTCATGCCGGTTGCCCAGCCCCTGGGGAAAGAGCTTCGTGGCCGAATTCAACAGCAGGCGCGGCGATTCCGTGGCGGAACAAGAGACCACTACCGCGCGGCACTGCTGCGTGACAAGCTTGCCGCCCTGAATATAATCCACGGCTGTGGCTTTGCCCTTTTCATCCGTAATAATACGGCTTGCCATGGCGTCCGTCTCCAGCCGACAGTGCTTCGTCGCTAGCGCGCGAGGAATTGCGGTCACCGCCGTTGAACTTTTCGCGTTCACCTCGCAAGCAAAGCCGACGCAATGCGGGCAGCCAACGCAGCCGGGCCTGCCCATATACTCCACTGAGTTGATGGCCATGGGGATCGGGAACGGATGCCACCCCAGCTTGCGCGCCGCCGGAAACAACAACGACGCTTCCGTGTTGAAGGGCAGGGGAGGCATGGGGTACGGCTTGCTCCGCGGCGGCTCGAATGCATTAGCACCTGCCTTGCCGCTCACGCCGATCTCCCATTCCGCTTTGGTGTAATAAGGCTCCAGATCCTGATACGTGATAGGCCAATCCGCCAGCGAACTGCCCGTGGGCGCGCCATAGACCGACTTCAACTGAAAATCTTTCTCGAAATACCGCCACGCCATCGCCCCATAGCTGAGCGTGCCCCCGCCCACGCAAGCCGCGACATTGTTATATGCGCCTTCACTGGGCAGCACATTGTGGAACTTGCCGTTCGCGTCCTGCACCTGCCGTACAGACCGGTCGTCCGCGGGGCCGAACGCGTTCCCCAACACAGTGGTGCGCTGGCTGCGTAGTTCGTCATGGCCCGTTTCGCCGAACTGCTGCCTGCGCCCCCGCTCCAGCAGGACCACCTCGAAACCGGCGAGTGCCAATTGCTCGGCGACGATGCCGCCGCCCGCTCCCGCGCCCACAACCACCACGTCCACCGCCGGCAGTGTCAATGCTTGTGCCCCCGCATCACTTCTTCTATGCCCAGCATCTTCCAACTCGCTTCGCCGCGGTTGCCGCCATGTTCGGGGCTCCCATAGAAGCCCTGCATCGTGTGATCCACAACCATGGCGAAGAATGATGTGCTCTCCACCTTGCGCAGATATTCCATCTGAGCTTCGGCGGGGAGTTCATCGAAATGCTTGCCCATGGTTCCACGGCAACCCGCGTAAAATTGCGCGATGCCCAGCTTGTATGCCGGTAAATAGCGCTTCAACGGCCCGGCCAGTTGCTTGTCGATATAAAAAACCACCCCAGCCGCTAGCGCTCCGGGCGTTTCGTCCGCGGGAATAATATGGTCCACCAGCCCTTCCATCACCTTGGCTTCGGGCCCGGTGAGCGTCACCAGCGGGCCTGCATACAGCGGCATCGCCGCCGCTGAAATCAGAAACAGCCGTCGATCCATTTGCATCGAACTTTCCTACTTCGCTGTAAGCGCCAGTACCGCGTAGCCTGTGGCCGCGTCGCTCATGAAGCGCCCCACATCAGAGTGCAAATCACGTTTCTTGTTCATCGAATAGGCCACCCAGCGCCCGTCTTCCGGTGATTGGTTTTCATTCAGCCAATCCAACCCGCGCGCGAGCGATCCATCGGAACGCTTCACGCCCGCGCGCTCCAGCGTATACGTCACCAGCCCTGTAGCATACCCGTCGCTCGCCGTTTCCAGATCCGTGCCGTCGCGCCGCTTCCATGGCCCGGCAAGCGAGGTCAAGCTCCATCCGCCGTCCGCGCGCTGCTCGCGCGTCAACTCCAGCACCAACCCGGATTTCTGCGCCGGCGTCAAAAGCCCAGGCAGCGCCGCGGAAGCCCACAACACCACCGTGCGATTCGCCAGCGATTGGCCGGCGTAATCGCGCCTGAGATACTCCACCAATCCATCCGCTTTCTTGCGTTCCGTTGCAGGGCCCATTCCCACCGCGACAGCCGCTAGCGCCGATCCGTAGTAACACGAATCGTCCGCTTCCCACGGCCGGTTATGAAAATCGAGCCAGGGAAAGGCGCCGTCCTTGCTCTGCACCGCCCACAGGTGTTCGAAGGCCTGCCCAGTTACCTCTTGAGGTGCCTCTGACTTCGCCAAAATCAGCGCATTCAGGATAGCTTCGGTGCCGCGCGATTCCGCGGTTCTATCGGGAGCTGCCGCGCTGCCGGAGTAAAACGGTCCCACTTCGCTCCAGAGCTTTACCCGCTTGACCACGTTCGCGGTGAGCGCTTGTTCCGCCGCGCTTGGGACACTCTCTCCCAACGCGCCGCGCAATGCTGAGCGGCTTAAAGCATAAGGTAAGGCCGTGTGACAAGAGACGCAAAACGTGCCATGGTCGCGCGACGCCGTTGCCCAAGTGGACCACCATGCCGCGCGCCCATCCAGGTACCCCGCGGCCGCCTTCGCATCCCAACTCTTCTCACCCGCGAAACAGGACGCTGCTGCCAGCAAAGTAAGGAGGGAGAACCGGCTCGGCATGGGAGTTCATTTATCATACGCCCGTGCTAGCATCAGCCACATGGGGCGAGTATCTTTCACCGCTGAACTCGACGAAGCCGACGGGCCGCTTCTCCTCTCACGCGAGCGCCGCGTCTCCCGCGATTCTTTTTTGCGGTTTATTCAAGCCAATCCGGACCTGCGAACGGAACTGACCGCCGAAGGAGAAATGATTGTCATGGCACCAGTTCACTCCCGTTCCGGTCATCAGAATGCGCAAATCGCCATTCAGTTGGGTATGTGGGCGCTTCAGGATGGCCAAGGACAAGCCTACGATTCATCAACCGGTTTCGATTTGCCTGACGGATCGAATCGATCTCCCGATGCCTCCTGGGTGGCGAAAAGCCGTCTGGCCATGCTCACAGAGGAAGAACGAGAAGGCTTTCTGCCTCTCTGCCCGGATTTCGTGGTGGAGCTGCGCTCCAAAACAGATAGTCTTCGCATGCTAAAAAACATGCTAAAAAACAAGATGCATGAGTACATCGTGAACGGAGCCAGCCTCGGATGGCTCATCGATCCGATCGACCGAACTGTGCATGTTTATCGGGCCAGGCGCTCAATCGAGGTCTTGAAAGATCCCGTTGAAATTAGCGGCGAACCCGAGTTGCCCGGCTTCATGCTGGACCTTCACCTCATCTTCAATCCCGAATTCTAACACTCGTGAACCGCTTCACCGCCGTTCACACAAGTCCTCTGATTAAAGACACCAGTATTCGCGAAGGGATGCGGCTCCGCTTTAGCGCGCAATCCCTGAACGCGTTTAACCATCCACTGCGGCCCGCGCCGAACCTGACGCCTTCAAACACGCTCTTCGGCAGCACCAGCGGTTCCACCCAGGCCAATTACCCCGGGACCCTTCTGACGCGCGGGCTAAAGCGCGGGCTAAAGTAAGAGCATGCGGCTCATCACCCTCATGCTCTTTGCTTCGCCCTTGCTGGGACAGGCAACCGAACAGGAGGCCACCAAAGCTCTCGAAGCCATCTCCGGCTATGCCGCCCGCTTGCAGCCCATCATGGAACAAGTGAAAGTGAAAGACTGGGTGCAAAAGGGCGCGCCCGATACTTACATCGCGCAGTGGAACAGCGGCATGGCCCAACTTCAGGGTCTCTCCGCCATCTCCAAACAGCTCGCTCCCGCGCCGGAGCGCCTTCCCGATGTACTTGCCGTGCTCTTCCGCATCCAAAGCCTCGAGATCACAGCGAATTCACTGAACGATGGGCTGCGCCGCTACCAGAACCCTGCTCTCGCCGAACTCTTAAGCGGCACGCTCGCGGAATCCACGCCGTCCCGTGAAAAACTGCAACAGTTCGCTCTTGCCTTAGCCGCTGAAAAAGAAAAAGAGTTTCAGATCGTCGATAAAGAAGCCCAGCGCTGCCGCGGCAATCTTACGCGCACGAAATCACGCTAAGCTTTCACCGGATTTAAACGGTCAGGGCGAAGCGTTCCAACATCAGCTTCATCACGGCGTCCCCGGGCATCGCCTCAAGCTCGCGATTGAAAACTTCCACTTCCACCGGACCCGCATATCCCGCCGCATCCACCGCCTCGCGCATGCGCCGGATCTCAATCACGCCATCGCCCATCATCGCGCGGCCCTTCAAATGTTCCGCTGGCGGCGCGACCCAATCGTTCACATGGAAACCCAAAATGCGCCCCGAAGCCCGTGCAATCTCGGCATACAAATTCGGATCCCACCACACGTGATAGACATCGATCACCACGCCCACGTCTAAACGTTCGGCCATGTCATTCGCCTGCCCAAGGCTCGAAATCACAGACCGGTCCGCGCAAAACATCGGATGTAGCGGCTCAATCCCCAACTTTACGCCGCGCTCTCGCGCATAAGGGGCAACAGCGGCAATCCCCTCTTCCACCATCGCGCGCGCGCCATCCAGATCCCGGTCCGGAGCCGGTCCGCAAACCAGCACCAGCACATCCGTGCCCAGCGCCACAGCCTCGTCAACGGCAACCTTGTTATCGGCAATCCGCAGCGCGCGCTCCTCGGCAGTCGCGGCCGGAAACATGCCTCCGCGGCAAAGTGCCGACACCTTTAGCCCTGCGCCTTGCACGGCGGCAACCGCCGCCTCCAGGCCAATTTCCGCAATCTTATGCCGCCACAGGCCGATCCATTCCACACCGTGCCTGCCGCAAGCAGCGACAGCTTCCCGCACACCCCAGGGTTCCACCGTGAGTTGGTTCAAGCTCAAGCGCGAAAGAGAGATCGACATCAGAGCTCCAGCCGGGGCACATCCACCCAGCAGCGTTTGGCCCAGCTATCGAGGCCCACCTCCGCCAACTGCACACCGCGCGCGCCTTCCAGAAAATCGTGCGGAAACGGCCCGTCTTCCACCACATGCCGCAGGAACATCTCCCACTGATACTTGAACGCGTTATCGAACTCCGCGTTATCCGGCACCGTCTCCCACTGATCGCGAAAATCGAACGGGTTCGCGATATCCGGATTCCAGACCGCCCTCGGCGTATTCACCCGATGCTGCACCCTGCAATCGCGCAACCCGGCCACCGCCGTGCCATGCGTTCCGTCCACCGTCAGCACAAACAATTCTTCCCGGTTCACGCGCACGGCCCACGATGAATTCATCTGCGCGATGACGCCGTTCTCCAGCAGAAACGTCCCATACGCTGCATCGTCCGCCGTGCACCGGTACGGCTTGCCCGCTTCATCGAAGCGCTCGTCGATATGCGTCGCCCCCAACGCGGACATGCTTTTCACACGCCCCACGGTCGCGCCCAGCACATACTCCCAATGGCAGAACATATCCAGAATGATGCCGCCACCATCTTCTTTCCGGTAGTTCCAACTTGGCCGCTGCGCCGGTTGCCAATCGCCCTCGAAGACCCAATAGCCGAACTCGCCGCGCACCGACAAAATCTTCCCGAAGAACCCGCCATCGATCAGCCGCTTCAGCTTTCGTATGCCCGGTAGAAACAACTTGTCTTGCACAATGCCGTTCTTCAATCCGGAATCACGCGCCGCCTTCGCGAGCCGCATTGCCGTCGCCACATCGGGTGCCAGCGGCTTTTCGCTATACACATGCTTACCAGACGCAAGCGCCGCCTCGATCCCCGCCGCATGCTCTGACGTCACCGAAGAATCGAAGTAAATCTGAAACTCCGGGCTCGCCAGACACTCCGCCAGATTCGTCGAAAAGCGCGTTACGCCCGTGCGCGCGGCCAGCACCTCCAGCTTCTGCGCGTTGCGCCCCACCAGAATTGGCTCGGGGACCAGCATGTCCCCATTTTTCAGCGCAACCCCGCCCTGCTGGCGAATTGCCGCGATCGAACGAATCAGATGTTGGTTCGTCCCCATGCGTCCCGTGACGCCGTTCATAATGATGCCGATTGTCTGTTTACTCATGCGCGCAGAAACTTACGATAACAGGTCACACGCCGGCGTCTAACGCTTGCCCCAAGAGCCCCGGAAGACAAATTCATCCAGACGTTTTCGCGCGCGCGGACGGGCCTCCCGGTCACGCAGCCCCGGTGCCGCTTGAGCCTGGTCGCCATAATAGCCCAGCGCGATCATCGCCACCGGATCGTGCCATTCCGGCACGCCGAGATCCAGCCTCGCCTTTTCCACATCGAAGCCGCCCATCTGGTGCACGAACAGCCCCTCCGCCGTCGCCTGCGCCAGCAGATTTCCTATCGCCATGCCGGTATCGTGAAATGCATACCGGTTCGGCTTCGTGCTTCCCGCCAGCGTCAGGCGCGCCACCGAAAGCGCCAGCACCGGAGCCTCCTTTGCCCACGCGTTGGCCGGAACCAGACAGGCGGCAAGACGCTGAAACAATTCCGGCTCCCCGGCCGTTGCCATCACAAGGCTCCAGGGCTGCTCATTGCTGCTTGAAGGGGCCCATCGGGCCGCCTCGAATAATCGGTCCAACAATTCGCCAGGAACCTGCTTCCCGGAAAAAATAACCGGGCTCCAGCGTTGCTGCAATTCAGGAAGGATCAGATGTTCGGCGGGCGCGGGATTTTGCACCTCTCCATCATGCCGGATTCCCTCCGATTCAACGAATAGAAACTTTCAATTGGACGCCGCCGCGCACCCAAATCTAAACTCGGTTATGTCTCCGGTCATGTTAACTTCAGTTCAGCCTATGGGAACCCAGGTCGCGCTTCTTCATCGAATCAGCAGCATTGTCAGCTCCGGTCTCGAACTGGATGCCATGTTGAAGGAACTGGTGGATCTCGCCATGCAGGTGACCGATTCCGACGCTTGCCTTGTCTACCTGGCGGATCACACAACGAACGAAATTGTGTTGCGCGCCTCCCAGTTGCCGCACACCTCTGAGATCGGCAACATCCGCCTCAAAATGGGCGAAGGCATCACGGGTTGGGTCGCGCTTCACAAGTCCGTGGTGGCTTTGGCGAAAGACGCCTCGCAAGATACGCGCTTCAAAGGCTTCACCAATCTCACGGAAGATACCTACGAAGCGTTCCTCTCCGTCCCGCTCCTCAGCGGAGGCGATCTGATCGGTGTCATCAACGTGCATCACCGCGAGCCGCATAAGCACACCTCTGACGAAGTCGCCATGGTGTCCTTCATTGGCGAACAGATGGGCGGTGCCCTCGCGAAATCGCGGCTGCTGGAACAATCGGTTACCGCGAACCGCCGCATGGAGGCACTGGCCGCGGTCGCTCAGACCATCGTCGCGGAAAACTACCTCGATCGCATCCTGCAAGCCATCTCGGAGATGGTGGCCGAAACGCTCGATTCCGCCGTCTGCTCTCTCATGCTGGTCGATGAAGAACGCCGCGAACTCGTCATCAGCGCCGCCCGCTGCTCCTCTCCCGATTACCTCCACAAAATGCCGATCAAGATCGAAGATTCGCTCATCGGCCGCGTCATCCGCGAGGGCCGGCATATCGTAATCCCCGACGTGCTGGAAGAAAAGCAGTTCCGCTACCCCGAACTGGCGCGCAAGACAGGCCTGGTCTCTTTGCTTTCCGTGCCCTTGCATTCGCGCGACAGAGTCATCGGCACCATCAACATTTATACGCGTGAACAGCGCACCTTCACGGAAGATGAAATCGGCTTTGTGAAAGTGGTCGCCGGGCAAGCCGCCATCTCTATCGAAAACGCGCGCCTCATGTCCGAGACTCTCGAAATGAAGCGCACGCTCGAAACCCGCAAGCTTGTCGAACGCGCCAAAGGCATCCTTCAAGCCAAACACAGCCTCACAGAAGAGGAATCGTATCTGCGTCTTCGCAATGAAAGCCGCCGCCTGCGCCGCCCCATGCGCGATCTTGCCGAAGCCGTTATCCTGGCTGACGATATGAACAAAAAGTCGACGGACAAGCCCTCGCTCACCCCCGAAGCCGATTCTCTCGACATCCAGTAAAACAGCACTCCTCGCGGGAGTCGGCTCAACCCGGTTCCCGTTCACTTTCCCGCTACACTGGTCCGTGCGCCCGTTCGTTCCCATAGTCTCGAACCCTCACGCGCTCACTATCCTCGGTAACTTCTGGCCGCGCGATCTGGATTTTCACTCCTTCCCCGCAACGCGCCGTCTTTACCAGACAGAGCCCGACGTGCAGGTCCTCGTCGAGATCCAGACTCCTCCCCAACCCAAAGCCGAACTGGTCCTGGTTCATGGCCTCGAAGGCGCATCGGACGCCGGTTACATGCGCACCCTGGCGCACCGCGCCCTTTCCTCCGGCTTCATCACGCACCGCTTCCACATGCGAACCTGCGGCGGCACCGAACACCTCTGCACCACTCTCTATCACGGCGGCCTAACCAGTGACCTGCTCGCTTACCTTAAGCTCTTGAACTCCGGCCTGCCTGTCTTCCTCACCGGCTTCTCCCTGGGCGGCAATGTCGCGCTCAAGCTGGCCGGCGAACTAGCCCAATCGGCCCCCCAACTCCTTGCCGGTGTCAGCGCCGTTTCCGCCCCTATCGATCTCGCGATGGCCGCGCGCCGCATCAACGCTCCCGGAAACTTCCTCTACCAGCGCCGGTTCGTCACCCGCATGCGAACCCGCCTCACCGCCACCGGCCGCTACACCGCCGCCGCGCTCCACCCGCTCCGCACCCTCTACGACATCGATGACAAAATCACCGCGCCCTCATTCGGCTTCGGTACAGCCGACCATTACTACGCCACCCAATCCTCCAACCGCTTCCTTCCCCAAATCCGCATCCCCACGCTCGTCATCGCCGCCCAGGACGATCCACTCATTCCGTTCCGCATGTATCGCGAATTCGCCCCCGAAGCGAATCCGCTCATCCGCGCCGTCTATCCAAAACATGGCGGCCACCTGGGCTTCATCGCGCGCCACAAGCCCCGTTTCTGGGCCGACGAAACCATCGTGGAATGGGCCGAATCCCTCGTCCCCTAAACGTTTTACAAGCATTTAACAGCCATTCTGCAACGCTTCGCCCTCCCAGACGTTACAGTACATATTCGCCAATGGGAACCACGGCTTTCGCTCTCGATTTCGACACGCAACTCATGTCCGCCGCTCAACGTGGCGACGATTCCAGCTTCAGCCTCCTCGTCGACCGTCACCGCACGCAGCTTGTACAGCACCTCAGCCGCATAGTGCAGAACCCCGCCGTCGCCGAAGAGCTCGCCCAGGATGTTCTCCTCCGCGTCCACCGCTCCCGCGACTCGTGGACTCCTTCGGCGAAATTCACCACTTGGCTCTTCCGCATCTCCACCAACGTCGCCTATAACCACTTCCGCGATCAGCGCCATCACAATCGCAACATCAGCCTGGACCGTGATACCGCGCCCGGCACCCGCAAGCGCGATTTCACGGAGCTTTCCGTCTCCGTGGAGCAATCTCTGGTGCACGATGTTCGCGTACAACAGATTCGCCGCGCCATCGCCAGCCTGCCCTGGAAGCAGCGCAGCGCCGTCCTGATGCACAAGTACGAAGAGATGGATTATGTGCAGATTTCGGAAGTGCTGGAATGCACGCCCTCCGCCGTGAAAGCCCTCATGTTCCGGGCCTATGAAAGTTTGCGAGAGCAACTCGCGCACCTTGAGCAATAGCCCTTCCGAACCGCCAGGGCCCGCCGCCGCATACACTGGAAAGAATCCCGTTGGCGGTCAGCCCAAGGGTGCGAACCCTATGTCGCTCCGTCGTTCTCTGCGGCCCGTTCTTCTTGTCATCGCGCTCCTCTGCGCTCTGGTATTTCTCGCCGTGCTTCAATACCGCTGGAGCGGTCAGGTGAGTGAGGCGGAACGCGTCCGCATGCACGGCAGCCTGCAGCTTGCGGCAGATCAGTTTCGCCGCGAGTTCGCACGCGATTTGCTGGCCATCTCAACCGCGCTGCAAGCTGACTCCGAAGCTGCCGATACGTCCGAGTGGAGCACGCTCGCGCAAACGCAAACCGAGTGGCTCGCCTCCGCCGCTTCCGCGCACCTTGTCTCCGCCGTATATCTGTTGCCGGCCGACGGCCACTTGCTGCATCTGGAGCCATCGCAATCGAAGTACGTCGCTACAACTACGCCGCCAGAGCTGGAGCAGACCGTCGCTCGCTTGAGCGGGTTCGATGAGCGCCGGCCCGGCATGCCCCGTAATTCCGCTTGGCTGATGGAAGGCCAGGCACCGCTCCTGCTTCACGCTCTAAGCGGGCCCCAGCAACGTGATCGCCCACGGCCGGGGAATGCCGGATCGCCTCCAGGTCGCCACGCCGGTTTTCAAATCGTTCTGCTGAATCACGAGACCCTCACCCGCAAGTTCCTCCCCGACCTGGCCGCGCGCCATTTCGGCAATGCCGACGGCACCTTCCTGTATCAGGCGCAGGTCTACCTTGCGGGGCAGGCCAGCGCCCCCATCTATAATTCCTCCGGCACCCCCATTCTGAAGGCCGCCGACGCCGATCTCGATACCGAGCTGCTGGACCTGCGCCCGCGCGGCGGACCGGACCGGGGGCCACGCGATCGCCCCCGTTTCAACTTTCGCGATTGGCGAAGCGCCCGCCCTCGCGAGGGCCGCGGTGGACCGCCCGATGCCTTCCGTGGCTTTGCCGCGCCCTTCCTCCTGGGCGATGGAGGCGCACCCTGGAAGCTGGCCGTTCGCCATCGGGCCGGCAGCGTTTCGGCCGCCGTTGATACTCTGCGCTGGCGTAATCTGGCCGTCAGCTTCGGAATCCTGCTGGTTCTGGGAGCCGGCATGGTCACCATCGTGAGAAATACGCAACGCGCCCAACGCCTGGCCGAGTTGCAAATGGAGTTCGTGGCCGGCGTTTCGCATGAACTGCGCACGCCCCTCGCGGTCATTTCTTCCGCGGCCGAAAACCTGACGGACGGCGTCGTGGAAGAGCAGGCGCAGGTCAAACTGTATGGCTCGCTCATCCGCAACGAATCGCGCCGTTTGGCCGGAATGATGGAGCAGATTCTGCAGTTCGCCGCGGGTCAGAAACGGCGGCCGTACAAACCTGTCACGCTCAACGTGGAAGATCTTATCGAAGGCGCGCTGGCCCTCTCGCAAACCTCGCTCACCGAAGGGGGCTTCACAGTCGAGCAATACATCGCACCGGGCCTTCCCACCGTGCGCGGAGAAGGTGGCGCGCTCACGCAATGCCTTCAGAATCTGGTCTCGAATGCCGCGAAATATTCTGGAGACTCCCGCTGGATCGGCATCACCGCCGCCCAGGATGCGGGCTCCGTCACCGTCACCGTGGAAGACCATGGCATCGGCATTGAAAAGGGCGACCTACCCCATCTCTTCGACGCTTTCTATCGCGCTCGCACGGTTCGCTCCGCGCAAATCCACGGCACCGGTCTCGGGCTGAATCTGGCCCGCAGTTTCGCGCGTGACGCCTCAGGCGATATCACCGTCGAAAGCACAGCGGGGCGGGGAAGCCGCTTTACCCTGCGTCTGCCGGCCGATCCCGCGGCGCTCTCCGAACCGGCGCGCCTGCTGAACCAGACCGCCTGATCCAAACCGAATACGATGCGAATCCTTCTCATTGAAGATGAGCCCGGCCTGATCCTCACGATTGGCGACCGCCTTCGCAAAGAAGGCTATACCGTCGAATCCGCGACCGATGGCGAAGTTGGCGAAGCGCGCGCCATCGCCGGCGTCTTCGATCTCATCCTGCTCGACATCATGCTGCCGAAAAAGAACGGCTTCGATGTCTGCGTCGCGCTTCGCGGTAAAGGCATCCTCACCCCGATCCTGATCCTGACCGCTCGCGGCCAGACGATGGACAAGGTGACCGGCCTCAAGATGGGCGCTGACGATTACCTCACCAAGCCGTTCGAAATGGTGGAACTCCTGGCGCGCATCGAAGCTCTGCTGCGCCGCAACCAGGAACCCACCGCGCCACTACCCGCGCGCTTCGAGTTCGGCCCCATCGCGCTCGACGTGCGCAGCACTGAGGTCACCCGCAACGGCGCTGTGGTCCCGCTTTCCGCGCGAGAGTTTCAGCTATTAAAGTATTTTGTCGAACGCCCCGGTGCCACACTCTCCCGCGAGGAACTGCTCAATCAGGTCTGGGGCTACCGTAGTGTGCAATCCACGCGCACGGTGGACGTTCATGTGGCCTGGCTGCGGCAAAAGCTTGAAGATGACGTGAAGCGCCCGCTCCTGATCACCACGGTGCATGGGCTTGGCTATAAATGGTCCGCGTAAACTTTACTTCCATTTAACAGCTCGGCTGTAGCCGTATGGGGCGCGATGCGTCTGTAATGGAGAAGGAGTTACAAACTGAAATGAAAACGTCTCTTATCAAGCTTCTCGCGGTCTCAACATTGGTTGCCGGCATGGCTGTTGCGCAAGGCCACCACGGTTTCGGCGGCGGCGCCCCGCCCGACCCCGCCACCATGGTTGCGGACCAAGTAGGCCGCCTGACGGATTTGCTCACGCTCACCGCCGCCCAGCAAACCCAGGCCACTAGCATCTTCACGAATGCCGCGACAGCGGAAACGTCCTTGCGCACCAATATGCAAACAGCGCACACCGCCCTAGCCGCCGCCATCAAGACCGGGGACACCGCTACCATCGATAACCTGTCTTCTCAGATCGGTTCCCTCTCCGGTCAAGAAGTGAATATCCAGAGCAAGGCGCAAGCCGCGTTCTATAAGATCCTGACAGCGGATCAGCAAGCGAAGTACGGTAGCGGCCGTGGCTTCGGCGGTGGTTTCGGTGGCCCCGGCGGCTTCCGGCGCGGTCCCGCAGCCCAACGTCAAGGCGGCGCTCGTCAGTAATCTTGTCATAAGCCGACGGGAGGCACTCTTATTTACGGAGTGCCTGCTGTTCGGTCGTGAAATGGCTAGCATCCATATGGATTCGACAGTGGATTTGACGGGATGCGAATTGAGCAGGATCAAACATTGATCTACGAGCAACCCTTGTTGGGCGTGCAAATCGAATGTAGTCGGCACAAATCGCCTTGCCAACTATATGTCGAAGTGAAACTGATGTAACTATCTCCCTTTCAATTTGGAAAAGTTCCGGTTTACCCGAAGTGAGAGACTTCACTCGTGGGGGCTTGCGGAATGCGAAGCGCTGCATTCGAGATACAGAAATGATTGAGGAGCTTTAACACCAAAGTCGCTGGCTAAGTCGAGAGGCTGTGTATATCGCCGGACTTCGCCAATCGATATAGCGTGCGCGGTTGAGCAACCCAAGAAATAATCAAAGAAAAGTTCGCGGCCTATACCCGCAGACTGAGACGTCCGGCTCCACAGTCCGCGCACCTCATCTGACAGAATCTCCTTCACATCAAACTCTCCAACGACCCGACACACGGGGCTTGTGATGTAAACGACAACAACATCAACAGGGCGTCGGAAAATCGCGCGACGAAACTCAA
>JBBROT010000053.1:0-13215 GCA_038229155.1 Bryobacterales bacterium
ATGTTGTAGGTCCAGTAGTAGCCGCCTCCGCCGGGCTGCTGGTTACCCAGGATGCCGTGAACTCGCGGCGGCACGCCCGTTATCAGCGTGGTGTGCGAAGGCCAGGTCACGGTGGGAACTTCGCCCACAATGCCGCCATCGGCCCATGCCCCTTCGGTCATCAGTCGGCGGATGTGGGGGATCTTGAGCCCCAGGCGATCGGCGTCACGAAGGTAGCGGTTATCGAGGCCATCGACGGACAGCACCAGCAGCTTTGCGTCTTGCCCGGCGGCTGTGACGAACGCGCAGAGGAAGAGCGAGGCGAGCTTCAGAAACGAACCCGCGCGCCGAGTTGGATCTGCCGGGAATCCGTCGTGCCGGTGATGCGCCGGAAATCGGCTGCGTTCGCGTTGTTGACTACCGCGCCCGTGCAGCCTCCGGTGGTGCAGGCGGCGTTAAGGCTGTTGAACAGATTCTCCGCTTCCGCGATGATCTCGAGCCCGAGGCGTTCGCGGAGCTTGAAGGTGCGGCTCACGCGTAGATTCACCTCTTGGAAGCCATAACCCGGAGTATCGTTGCGGCCCCGGTAAAGCGGACGATCATTGTTCACGGAATCGCCATTCAGATCGCTTCCGGCGATAGCGTTGATGGGGAAGCCGGAGGTCCAGGTGACATTCGGAGCCACCAGCCAGCCGTTCGCGGCCTGGCCGGCAAAACCGGTGAGCGGTGTGTGGGGCTGCCAGACACCCTGCAGCACGAAGCGATGGCGCTGGTCGCTCGAAGACAGGCCGTAATCGCGCTTGATGTTGGTGGAATCGGTTACGGAACTGCCGGTATCGCCGGTGGAGTCATTGGCATTGAAGGCATAGCCCAGCGTGTACGACGCGGTGAATTGCAGACCGCGCGAGAAGCGCTTGTTCACGGCGACAAACCCGCCGTAGTAAGTGGAATTGGCGACGGAAGAAATGCGCAGAATCTGGTTGAAGCGCGGGTCAGGCCTGTTGGCGTTGCTGAACACGGGGCGGCCATCGGCCAGGAAGCGAACGGGCGTGCCCAGGTTGGCGTCGAGCAGCACGGGAATGTGCCGGCCGCCGTAATATTGCGTGGCAACGGTGACGGAGAAATCCTGACCCAGGGCGCGTTCCACCTGAAGGTTGGTTTGCGTGGTGTGGAGTTGTTTGTAATCGGAGGCGAAGTTGGTGACGCTCGGCTTCACTCCGAACGAGGGGCTCGGGTTGACAAGCGCCGCCGGATACTGCGGAGCCACCGGGTCAGTTCCGGCAATCACATAGCGCAGCACGCGCGATCCGTTTTGACGGATGGCCTGAGAGATCAAACGCAGATTGGTGGTGTCATAGAACAGACCGTAGCCGCCTCGCACCACGGTCTTGCAATCCGGCTGCCAGGCGAAGCCAAGACGAGGGGCGAAGTTGAAAGGGTCGTTGCGAATGGAGCGCGATGCGGAGAGGGGTGCCGTCTTGTCCAGCTCAGGGTAAGCCAAGTATTCATAGCGCAGGCCGTAGGACAGGGTGAAATTCGGCCGGATTTGAAAATCGTCCTGCGCGTAGAAGTTATAAGAGCCGGTGCGATGCTGAGCGACGTTGTTGCCGAAATCCTGAGTCAACTGGGTGTAGTTGAAAGGCTTGTTGTTAAACGAGTTGATGGTGCCGGCAAGTGTGAACAGGTATTGGTTCAGACTGGCGAACGTGTAGGTTTGCGAGAGCCGGTCGCTGGAGATGACTTCGATGGTCGCCATATCGAACCCGAACTTATAGGCATGACGGCCGCTGCGGCGGTTCAGGGTTTCGATGAAATCGAATTGGCGTTCACGGTAGTACTGGTTTGCGGAATCGTTCGAACCGAGAGTGGCAACGCCGCTAATACTCACCACGGGCGAGACTACGCCCGAAACCGGTGGCCGTGTGAATTCGCGCTGCAAGGCTCCGAAGCGGAACTCATTCACCGTGGTGGGGGAGATGATGCTGGTCCACTGTGTGGCTCCGGTATCGTTGCGGTCATCGAAGTTGTTGCTGGCGCTTTTGGGCGAAAGGCCGCCGGAGGTGTTGAACTTCGAAGGCGTGACGAAGTTGCTGTAACGCACGTAGAAAGAGTTGGCGGGGTTAAGCTGGTAATCCATGCGGCCCAGATAGGTTTGAAATCGCTGGGCAAAGGGCGCGGAGCCCAGATCGGAAGCGGGGATTTTCAGAGCCGCCGCGTTGGCGGGGGAGATGGTGATGGGGCGCGGCCCATCGAGCGGTTCGTATTCGCCGCTGGCGAAATACCACAGCTTGTCCTTGATGATTTTGCCGCCCGCGTTGCCGGAGTAAGTGGCCCATTGCGAGAACGCTTTCGTAGCAGCCAGCGAAGGCCGCGCGATAAAGCCGGGGCGGCGTTGCAGCACCAGCGCTTCGCCGTGCAGATCGTTCGTGCCGCCCCTGGTCACCATGCTGATGATGCCGCCGACGGTGCGGCCGTATTCCGCGGCCATGGCGTTTGCCACCACACGAACTTCCTGTATGGTTTCGGGTGAAAAGATGCCGAGACGCCCCGGGCCGCCGCGCTGCGTGTTATCGATTCCGTCCACCAGGAACGCGCGCCGCTGCAAGCCTCCGAAGGCGAAAGTGGGGTTGCCGAATTCATCGTCGCGGCGGCCGTTCAAGCCGGGTGCCAAGAGCGCCAGGTTGAAGGTGTTGCGGGAGGTGAGAGGCATGTTTTCGAGGCTCTTCTGGTTGACCGCATCGCCCACGGAGAAGGTGTTGGTGGTGAGTACGGAGGCGTCCGCATCCACCGTGACAGTCTGCTGGCTGGAGGCAAGCTGCAGCCCGATATCGAGATTGCTGGAGCGCGCGAGGGTCACGACGATGCCGCTCTGCTTATAGGCGGCGAACCCGGCGACCGCAACGGTGACATCATAGCGGCCTAGCGGGAGCAACGGCACTTCGAACGCGCCTTCGTTGTTGGTGACGGCGCGCCGCTCAAAGCCAGTGTCCAGATTGCGGGCAATCACGTCCGCGTTGCCGATAGCTGCCTGATTCGGATCGTGCACCAATCCGCGGATGCTGCCGTTCGCCGCACCCGTTTGTCCACTGGCCTCGATTGCCAACAGTAATGCCAACAAAACGCGAAAACCCATCTTTCGAGCATAGAAACGCTGGGTCTCAACCCGATGACAGCGGGGTTACGATTCCGCAACACTGCTTGTCGCGAAGGCATTCCACGTGCGGATAATAGCGGTATGAAGTCTGTCCGAATCCATTCCTACGGCGACAATAGCGTGGTCGCGATTGAAGATATCGAGAAGCCTAAACCCGGACCGGGTGAATTGTTGGTTCGGGTGGGGGCGGCGGCTGTTAATCCGGTTGACGTACAGATTCGCGACGGCAAGCACGAGCAGTGGTTGAAACATACTCTGCCGCTCACCTTGGGATGCGATGTGGCGGGCACTGTGGAAGCGGGGGAGGGCTTCGAGCCCGGAACGCTGGTTTACGCGTATCTGAACCTGGCGCGTCTTGGTGCCTTCGCGGAATTTGCGGTTGTGAAGACGGAAGAAGCCGCCGCTGCGCCAAGCACTCTGGACGTTGTTCATGCGGCTTCGGTACCGGTGGCCGCGTTGACCGCCTGGCAGGCACTCTTCGATACGGCGAATCTGGAGTACGGTCAAACTGTGCTGATTCACGCGGCGTCTGGCGGCGTGGGCAGCATGGCGGTGCAACTGGCGAAGTGGAAGGGCGCGCACGTGATCGCGACAGGCTCAGAGGCCAACCGCGAATATGTGGGCGCGCTGGGCGCGGATGAGTTTATCGATTACAAATCGCAGCGCTTCGAGGATGTGGTCGAAGATGTGGATGTAGTGCTGGACCTGGTGGGCGGCGAAACGCAGCAACGCTCGCTTGGCGTACTGAAACCGGGAGGCTTTCTGGTAACGCTGGTGGGACTGATTGCGGAAGACCAGACCAAAGCCGCCGGTGTGCGAGCCGCCATGATGGCAGTACAGCCGAATGGCGCGCGTTTGGAAGAGATTGCGAAGATGTTCGACGACAACCTGCTCAAGACCCTAGTGGAGCACAGGTTTCCGCTGGCCGATGTAACGAAAGCCTTTGACCGGCTGGCCAAAGGCGTGCGCGGCAAGATCGTCCTGACAGTTGGCTAAACGAAGAGAGTGGAAATTTCCACGCCTGAACGCAGCCCTTCCACGACGACGATTCCGGACTCAGTGACGTGGTGCAGTTTGCGATCCTGCTCCAGATCGTAGCCGATGGTGGTGCCTTCGGGGATGCGCACATTCTTATCGAGGATGGCGCGGCGGATTTTTGCATGACGGCCAATATCGCAATTATCGAGGATGATGGAATCTTCGACGACGGCACCGGTATGCACTTTCACTCCGCGCGACAAGACTGAATTCTTGACGTTGCCACCGCTGAGAATGCATCCGCCGGATACGATGGAATCTATCGCGACGCCGCGTCGGCCTTCAGTATCGAAGGCGAACTTGGCGGGCGGATCGGGGAAGCCGCTGGTGCGCAGAGGCCATTGGCGATTGTATAAATTCAGCGCGGGAGCCACCGCGCGAAGATCCATATTGGCTTCGTAATAAGCGTCGATGGTGCCCACATCGCGCCAGTAAGCGGAATTTTCGGGCGGCTCGCCGGGAATTTTATTCTCGGCGAAATCGTAGGCATAGACTTCGGAGCGCTTGACCATGGCGGGCAGAATATCGCGGCCGAAATCGTGCGAACTTTTCTCGTTGGCGGCATCGTCATGCAATTCGCGCAGCAGTGCCCTGGTGGAGAAGACGTAGTTGCCCATGGAGGCGTAGACGCGCTCGGGGTCGCCCGGAATGTGCGGCGCGTCGTGGCGCTTTTCGTGGAAATCGATAATGCGCCCGTTCTGTTCGGTTTCGATGACGCCGAACTCCGATGCCATTTTGCGCTCCACCGGGATGGCGGCGACGGTGGCGGCGGCACTCTGGTTTTCGTGGAACTCGATCATGCCGGTGATGTTCATCCGGTAGATATGATCGGCACCGAAGATGGCTACGACATGGGGATCGGCCTGTTCGATGAGGTTGATGTTTTGATAGATGGCGTCGGCGGTACCTTGATACCAGGATTCGCTGGCGGAGCGCATCTGGGCGGGCACCGGAATGATGAATTGGTTTTTCAGCAGCCCGCCGAATTGCCAGCCTTCGCTCAGGTGCTGGAGCAGCGACTGGCTCCGGAATTGGGTCAGCACATAGACCGAATTAATTCCGGAGTTGATGAAATTACTGAGAACGAAATCGACAATCCGGTATTTCCCGCCGAAAGGCACGGCGGGTTTAGCGCGTTCCTTCGTCAGCGGGTACAACCGGGTACCCTTACCACCGGCCAGCACGAGTCCCAATACGCGCAGTCTCATAATTTTGCATTCTGATTGTGCAACATCAAAGTACGAATCGCAACGCAACCTGGACGGCGGATTGTCTGATACAGTTCCGCGCATGAAATGGAGACTGGCTTTAACCGCGCTGATTTCCTCGGGAGTGACGCTGATGGGCGTGGCGCAGGTGAAGTTTGAAAACAGCAAGGTGAGCGTGAAGGAGCTTGTGTATGAACCGGGCGTGGCGCGCGAGCGATTTATCCGGCCCACGGATCAGCTCATTGTGTTTTTAGACGATTGCCGTTATGAACGCACGGATTCGGCGACGCATGAGAAGACGGTTCGCGAACGCAAAACGGGCGACGTGATCTGGCATGACAAAGGTGAGGACGCGCCGGTGCTGAAAAATTTGGGGAAGACCGCCTACCGGACGCTGGTGATTGAAATCCTGCGTTAGGCCTGGCGCAGGACTTCGTCCACTTTTCGGGCCAGCAGGTTCGGCGCGAAAGGCTTCGGCAGGTATGCCAAGCCGCCGCGCAAGGAGGTGGAAGCGATGATTGAGTTTTCGGTATAGCCGGAGATGTAAAGCACGCGCATAGCCGGGTGAAGCGGCACCAGTTGATTCACCAGTTCCGGACCTCCCATTTTCGGCATGATCACATCGGTAATCAGAAGATCGAGGGGCAAGCTGATGGTGGAGGCGATTTCGAGAGCCTCCTGGCCGTTGGCCGCGCAGAACACTTCATAGCCGCGAGCTTTGAGCACGGCGGCGGCAATTTCGCGAACTTGCGGTTCATCTTCCACAATCAGAATGGTTCCGGAACCCGTACCCGTCATGGCGCGGGCCGGAACCTCTTCCGGCGCTGTGCATTCGAGCAGGGATGTGGTGGGGAGGTAAATTCGAAAGGTGGTGCCCACGCCGACTTCGCTATAGACCCAGATGGTTCCATTGCTTTGCTTTACCACTCCGTAAACGATAGCGAGGCCCAGGCCGGTGCCTTGCCCGAGTTGCTTGGTGGTGAAAAACGGCTCGAAGATACGCTCTTGGGTTTTCGCGTCCATGCCGCGGCCGTTATCCGTCACGGCGATCATGGCGTAGTTTCCCGGAACGCAGCCCGGATGCATGAGGGCGCGGGCGTTATCGAAGTATTCTGCGCTAATCTCTATGGAGATTCTGCCCTTTTCCGCAATGGCGTCACGGGCGTTGATGACCAGATTCAGCAGCACCTGTTCAAGCTGAGTGGGGTCGGCGCGGACGAAAAATTCCGCTGCCGGGGGGACGATGTCGAGGTCCACGTCTTCGCGAATGAGCCGGCGAAGGATGGGTTCCATGTCTTTAATGGCCGCTCCGAGCTCAACGGTGGTCATCTTCAGCGGCTGTTGGCGGCTGAACGTGAGCAACTGGTTGGTTAACAGCGCGGCGCGCTGACCGGCCTTTTGGATGTTGCCGATGTCTTCACGCACGGACACGGGCAAATCGGAACGGTCATGCAGCATGGCGGAATAGCCGTTAATTACGGTGAGCAGATTGTTGAAATCGTGTGCGATTCCACCAGCCAGACGGCCCACGGCGTCCATTTTCTGCGATTGCAGGAGTTGCTGTTCGAGACGCTTCCATTCGGTGATGTCTTCCGAGAAGCCTACAATGCGGAGCACGGCGTCATGCGGCCCGAAAACGGGATAGGTCCGGGAACGCACCCAGCGAACCTCTCCGCCGGGCCTGACGATACGGTAATCGTCCCGGAAACCGAGGGGGGACCCCGATGCTTCTATAATCCTGTCGCGGTCTTCCGGATGCACACCCTCGTGCCAGGACAGCGGGTCGGCATACAAGCTTTCTACTGAGCGGCCCCAAATCCGCTCATACCCGGGACTGCAAAAAACCACCTTTCCATCGCCGGGTTCGCGGAGATAAAAGAAATCTTGAACGCGCGTGGCCCAATCATCGAAAAGCGCCGGATTGGGAACCGCGATCTTGTCAAGCGCTATTTCGGTCAGCAAGCTTGTTGGCATATCTGTCCAACTGGTTCCCCCGCATTCCGAATTTTCTCACATTACCCGGATATTAATGTCGCTAATCGTACAAAGCTTCTCAGCGGCAGGGCGGTGGGGCCCTTTGCCATAAACGATTTATTTTCTTCAATGTAGGCGGTGCCGGCGATATCCAGATGAATCCAAGGTAACGGGTCGGCGAACTCTTTTAAAAATAAGGCAGCAGTAATTGCTCCGCCATATCGCCCGCCTATATTGTGCAAATCGGCGAAAGGACTCTTTAATAATTCTTTGTATTCGTCATCGAGCGGCATGCGCCACATCTTTTCGCCTTCCGCGGTTGAGGCCGCCTGCCACTGCCCGAAGAAGGCATCGTCACTGGCGAAAGTGCCGGTGTTGACCGAGCCCAATGCCACCACGCAGGCCCCCGTTAAAGTTGCCGCGTCGACCAGGTGGGTGCAGCCGATGCGCTGCGCGTAGGTGAGTGCATCGGCCAGAATCAGGCGCCCTTCGGCATCCGTATTCAGCACTTCCACGGTTTTGCCGGAAAGTGTTTTGACGATATCGCCCGGCCGCTGGGACCGGCTTCCCGGCATATTCTCGACAGTGGGAACAAGCGCGGTCACCGGGATGCCCGGTTTCAACTGCGCAATAGCGCGCATGGCACCCAGCACGGCTGTGGAACCGCACATGTCGTACTTCATTTTGTCCATGTTTTCGGCCGGTTTGATGGAAATTCCACCGGTATCGAAGGTGACGCCTTTCCCTACCAAACCCAGGTGGACCGTGCTTTTCGAGGCGTGTCCGCTTTCGGGCACATAGCGCAAAATGATGAACCGCGGCGGTTCGGCGCTCCCCAGCGCGACCCCCAGCAGCGCGCCCATGCCGAGTTCGCGCATCTTCGCTTCATCGAAGATTTCGCAGCCCAGGCCATACTGCGCCGCCATCTCTCCGGCGCGTTCGGCAAGCACGGTGGGGGTCATCAGGTTCGGCGGCTCATTGGCCAGTTCGCGCGCCCAGTTTTGAGCCTCGCCCAGGATGCGGCCACGCGTGACACCCGCTTCCACGTCTTCGCCCGAGCCCAGGATCGCGAACTCATCCATAAACTTCGAAGCGGATTTGTCGGTCTTCAGCCGGTCGCCTTCATAGTTGCCGAGCAGGGCACCTTCGGCGGCCGCGGAGGCATAGTCTGAAGTGGAGAGTGCCTGTTCCAGCACTAACGCGGCCTTGGAAATACCCTTGGCTTTCAGGAAGCGAACGGCCGTCCCGGCAAGTTTCCGCATGGCCGGAGGCCCGAATTGTTCGCGTTTCCCGCCCCCGGCCAGCAGCACGCGCGCGGCCTTAAACCCCGCCGGGCGATGGATGAGCGTACACTCGCCTGTTTTGCCGGATATTTCGCCGGACGCGGTCCACTCCTCGAAGCCTTGTAGTGGGCCGGCTACCGGCCCATCCCCTTCGAACACACAAAGAATCAGCGCGGAACCCGAATAATCCGTACCCGCTTGCGTTTCCCACCGAATTTCCATTCCGCCCCTTTCGAATTCCTACTTTTAATTTCTATTGCGTCCGGGCTTTATGGTTGCGAATCGCGGTTCGCGCCTCGTCCTCAGCCGTCTTGGCTCGCTCCGTGGCGCGTTTATCGTGAAGCTTTTTACCTCGCCCCACGGCGAACTCGCATTTTACTTTGCCCTTTTTCAGGTATACCTTCGTCGGCACCAGCGAAAGGCCCTTTGCGCGCGTGATCCCCAGAAGCTTGTCGATTTCGCGGCGGTGCAGCAGCAGCTTGCGGCTTCGGACGGGCTGGTGATTCTCGCGGTTTCCGTGCGAATATTCGCTGATGTGCGCATTCATCAACCACGCCTCATTGCCGGAAATGGTGGCGTAGCTCTCTTTCAATTGCATTTTGCCGTCTTTGATACTTTTCACTTCGGTACCGGTGAGCACCAGCCCGGCCTCAAACTTTTCCAAGAGGAAATAGTTGTGGCCGGCTTGCCGGTTGTCGCTCAGAATTTTGATGTCGGGATATTTCTCGGCCAAAGTAGTATCGGTGCAGCAGTTTCAGGTAAACAGCGGAAGCGCTTTGCGCGTCAGCTAATTAGATGATAGTCCCGCAGAACCGCCGAACGCCACATGCGTCCTTTTAGCTTGCCCTCCGTGCGGCCTTTCGCCGCCGCCATTTCCCTGGTTTTTCTGCTGCTGCCGCAGTTTCGCGTGGAAGCGCGGACGCGCAAGGGCGACAAAATGCTGGCCCAGGGCCGCGCCGCCGAAGTGCGCGGGGAGATGGATAAGGCGCTGGAATTTGAAGAGGTGGCATTAAGCGAGGACCCTTCGGACCCGTTGTATCAATTGGAAATAAGGCGCACCCGGTTCAACGCGGCGGCCAAACATTTGAAGACGGGACAGAAGATTCGCGCGGAAGGCAATCTGACGGAAGCGCTGCTGGAATTCAACCGCGCGTATGCCATCGACCCCGCGTCGCCCGCCGCGCAGCAGGAAATCCGGCGCACCAAGGCAATGATCGAGCGCGAGAAGAAGCGCGATGCGCAGCCGGCCGATCCGAATGCGCCGCCGCCCGACCCGGAAGACAGAGGCCTGACTCCGATTCAGGCTGCCCGGAAGGCGACCGCTCTGCGGATCGATGCCTTGCAAGGTATTCCGGAACTGAAGCCGCTGAACGGCCAGGCTATCAATTTGAAGATGAACAATCAGAAGCCGCGCGTGTTGTATGAAACCGTGGGCAAGCTGGCGGGCATCAACGTCCTGTTCGACCCGGATTATGAAGCGCAGAATACGGTGCGGACGCAATCGATCGAGCTGCAGAATTCGACGCTTGAGCAATCGCTCGATTACCTTTCGCTGCTGACGAAATCGTTTTGGAAACCGCTTTCGGCGAATGCGATTTTCGTGACGCTGGACAACACTACCAAGCGCCGTGAAATGGAAGAGCAGGTGGTGAAAGTGTTTTACCTGAACAACATCACCAACACCACTGAGTTGCAGGAAGTGATTACCACCCTGCGCACGGTGACGGAAATTCAGAAGATTTATAACTACACCACGCAGAATGCCTTGATTATTCGCTGCGAGGCGGACCGCATGCTGCTGGCTGAAAAGATTATTGCGGATTTGGACAAGCCGAAATCGGAAGTGGTGGTGGATGTGATTGTGATGGAAGTACGCAAAGACCGTGTGCGCAACCTTGGCGCGCAGATCGCGAATGGCGGCTTGAACGTGAATGCCGTCTTCAACCCGCGTTCTGGTTTGGGGAGCACCCCCGCAACCACCCAACCCGCCACCAACACCGGTGTCGCCGCGACCACCCCGGCGACCGGCGGCGGCATCAGCCTGAACAACCTGCACAGAATCTCTAGCCAGGATTATTCCATCACCGGCATTCCGGGCGGCTTTATCGAAGCGCTACTGAGCGATACCGGCACCAAAGTGGTGCAGTCTCCGCAGTTGCGCGCACTCGATAACGTCAAAGTGAGTCTGCATATCGGCGACAAGGTTCCCACGGCCTCGGGCAGCTTCGGTTCGGGCATCGGCGGCGTGGGCGTGGGCGTGAGCCCGCTGGTGCAGACGCAGTTTACCTACATTGAAACGGGCGTGAACATGGATATGCTGCCGCGTGTGCACGATGCCAACCAGGTGACCTTGCATATAGAAATCGATATTTCGCAGGTGACTGGTTACCGCGATGTTGGGGGCATTCAGCAGCCTATCATTAGCCAGAGGAAAATCGCCCAGGATATCCGAACGGAGGATGGAGAAATCAATCTGCTGGGCGGCTTGATGCAGGAGCAGGATTCGAAAGTGGTGCAGGGTTTGCCGGGTCTTTCGCAGATACCGCTGCTGCGGCGCTTGTTCAGCGACGAGAAGATTGAAAAGTCGCAGACCGAGCTTCTGATTACGCTGATTCCGCACATTCTGCGTTCGCCTGAAGTGACAGAAGCCAATATGCGCGGCGTGGCGAGCGGTAATGCCGTGAACGTTCGAATGCTGCGAGGGCCTGCTCCGGCGCTGGCACCTCCCGTGGCGGCTCCGGTGGCTGTTGTGCTCCCCGCGACGGCACCCGCGGTACCCGCCGCAACACCTCCGCCCGCTGGCGTGGTGCTTTCGTTCCTGCCTGCGCAACTGGAAACTCAGTTGAGCGGTGCGGCCACTGTCACCCTGCGTGTGGCGAACATTACTGACCTGACCGCCCTTAGCGCGCAACTCAAGTTCGACCCCAAGATTCTGCGCGTCAATAACATAGTGGCCGGAGATTTAATCCAGCAGACCGGCCCGCCGCTGAACCCGTCGAAGAACATTTTGAACGATGCCGGCGAGGCTCTTATCTCCGTCTCGCGCGATCCCAAAGGTCCGGGCGTCTCTGGAACCGGCGGCTTAGTGACCATCACTTTCCAGGCGATCGGGCGCGGCTCCACCACGGTCACCTTCCCTCAATTGATGTTGAAAAATACGCCGGGGCAGCAGGTGGCAACCAACACGCCGGTGTTGAATGTCACCGTCAAATAGCAGATGAAGCAGCGCATCTCAAGACGAAGCGGTTTAACACTGATCGAATTGATCGTGGCGTTCACGCTGATGCTGCTGCTCACCACCATGGCGATTCCGCTGGCCCGGTCGCGCGTGCGCCGCAACCGCGAGCGGGACCTTCGCGTGGCCCTGGTGGAAATGCGGCAGGCCATCGACAAATATAAAGATAAGTGCGATGCCGGGCAGCTCGGTATCCAGAAACAGGACGCGCAGTGCTACCCGGAGAGCCTGGACGCGATGGTGGACGGCGTGAAAGGGTCGGGCCAGAATGCGGACACGAAGTTGAAATTTCTGCGGCGCATTCCGTTGGACCCGCTGACCCGGAAACGCGAATGGGGCGTTCGTAGCATGCAGGACGATCCGAAGGGCCAGGGCGGGGGAGGCCAGAACGTGTTCGACGTGTTTACGAAGTCTTCTGAAAAAGCCGGCGATGGGACGCCTTACTCCGAATGGTAGCGAGAGGCCGGTTGCGGCGCGGTTTTACGCTGGTGGAACTGATGATCGTGATGGCGATTGTGGTCATCCTGATCGGAGTGGCTATACCGTATTACCAGAAGTCTGTCATCCGCGCGAAAGAGAGCGTGCTGCGGAATAATTTGTTCACGATGCGCACGGTGATCGACGAATATAGCTACGACAAGCAGAAGGCTCCGCAGTCATTGCAGGACTTGGTGACCGATGGCTACCTGCGCGATATTCCACGCGATCCGATTGCGAATAACAACAATTCCTGGAAGGTGATTCAGGAGGACGCCGGGCAGGCCGTGAACTCGACCGAGCCCGGAATATTCGACGTGCGCAGCGGATCGGATAAAATGAGTCTCGATGGCACCTCTTACTCGGAATGGTAAAAGACTAACCGGTCTGAATCTCTCATTTATCTTCTGCTTCCTCTTCCTGTACTCCGGCACTCTTTCCGCTCAGTCACCTTTGCTGTGCTCCACATCGGCCACCAATCTGGACGTTCGCGCGGAGGGCCTGGCTGAGCCAATCGGCAGCATACTTCTGAATTGCACGGGTGGTACAGCCGGGCAGACGATCGCAACCAACCTGACAGTCACTTTCCCCACGGCCGTCACGAATCGAATCAATTCCGCAGGCAATCCGGATACTGTGCTTACTGTCGATACAGGCTCCGGGCCCGTGGTGACGGGCTCGCCAGCGGTTCTGCTGTCCTCGAATACTCTTGCCATCAATGGCTTGGCAGGGACCGTACCCGCGACGCGCGCCCTGGTGTTCCGCCTGACTAACGTGCGCCTCGCCATGGCCACGCTCTCGCCCGGGGTGCCCGTCGCGGTTAACCTTTCTTCCACCGGTTTGTCTTTGACGACAGCAACCGCCCTG
>JBBROT010000054.1:0-13201 GCA_038229155.1 Bryobacterales bacterium
CAGGTTGTAGCGATTGTTCCAATCGAAGTGGAGGTCGATGGCGTTCAGGCGTCCGGCGGCTCCCGCCAGGCGCACGGCGCTGCCGAATGAGATTTCGGGCGGCAACATGGAGACCACCATCACCAGGGCCAGAATCAACGAACAGAAGATGACGGTCATCTGGAGCACGTCCGTCCAGGTGATGGCCAGGATGCCGCCGAAGGTGGTGTACAAGATGATGACGACGCCGATGATCAGTGTAGTGATGCGATCATCCCAGCCGAAGATCAGCGACAGCACGATGGAAGGCGCCGCGATGGCAACGCCCACGCCCAGGCCGCGCTGGATGAGAAAAATGATGCTCGCGAGCGCGCGCGTCTTCGCATCGAAGCGCTGTTCCAGATATTCGTAAGCGGTGTAAACCTTGGCTCGCGCGAATATGGGGACGGCCGTGGCGGAGATGATGACCATCGCGATGGGCAGCCCGAAATAGAACTGCACAAAGCGCATACCGTCCACGTATGCCTGGCCAGTGGTGGAGATGAATGTGATCGCGCTGGCCTGCGTGGCCATAATGGAAAGCCCCATCGCGTACCAGGGCATGGTGCGGCCGGCGAGAAAGAAATCGCTCACGGATTTTGCGCCGCGCGACCGGTAAAGGCCGTAGAGCACCAGGCCGGCCAGCGTCAGAACCAGGGTGACCCAATCGAGAGGCCTCATTCGAAGCGGCGCGTGAACGCATATAACAACGCGATGTCTACGGCCAGCATCAGCAGCACCAGCGCGTAAACGTTGCGCCATCGGCCCAGGAAGGGTGGAGCTGAATCGTCAGCCGGTTTCATATCGAGCGAAGTTTAACATTTAGTGCTCCTGTTTGGGTCTGATATTGCTTGGCAGGAGGCATGTATAAAACCAAAGTGTCCGCGCAAGAGATCGCAAAAGGCGCACTGGCGGGACTCATCGGCGGTGTGGCCGGATCCCTAACTATGGAGCTGTTTCAGGCCGGTTTGAAGAAAGCGTCCGGACAGCAAGAGCAGGGCGAGGGTGAACCCGCGACTATTCAGGTGGCGCAGAAAGTATCGGAAACCGTGCGTGACAAAGCCCTTACGGAGAACGAAAAGAATCCAGCGGGCGAAATGGTGCACTACGCATTCGGCGCGGGGGCCGGCGCGTTGTACGGGGTCGCCGCGGCGGCATTACCGAAAGCCTCCGCTGGGTTCGGACTCTTGTTTGGCGCGGTGCTGTGGTTACTAGCCGATGAAATTGGTGTTCCCACTGCCGGATTGTCGAAGCCGCCGGGCGAAGTTCCCGTAAGGGAACATGCGTCGGCTTTCGCGGCCCATCTGGTGTACGGCTCGACTGCTGATGCGGTCCGCCGTTGCGTACTAAAAGTCTTGGATTGAAGAATGGCTGTTTTCGTCCAATCCGCGGCTGATGAGCCGCTCAAACGGCCTCCGCGCCGTATAGAGTAAAAAAGTCAACCAACATGTCTACACGTAAAGTTCCAGAGAAAGCAGGCACGCCCAGCCAGGCCGCTCCTTCCGAAGCAACCGGCACCGGCGGCGAATTGCACCAACACTCCGGCGGCCCTTTTCCGGCGATGACCACGAATGAAGGGACCAGCATTTCAGATGACGAAAATTCTCTGAAGGTGGGGCCGCGCGGTCCGGTACTGCTCGAAGATTTCGTTCTGCGCGAAAAGATCACTCACTTCGATCATGAGCGGATTCCGGAACGCGTGGTACACGCGCGCGGGACGGCTGCGCACGGATATTTTGAACTGACGCACTCTCTCAAAGACCTTTCTAAGGCAGATATCTTTCAGCGCGTTGGTGAAAAAACACCTCTTTTTACCAGGTTTTCCACGGTTGCGGGCAATAAGGGCTCCAGTGACATGGCGCGCGATGTACGCGGCTTCGCTGTGAAGCTCTACACCAAGGCCGGCAATTGGGATCTGGTGGGAAATAACATCCCAGTGTTTTTTATTCAGGATGCCATCAAATTTCCCGACCTGATTCATGCCGCCAAGGAAGAGCCCGATCGCGGTTTTCCGCAGGCGCAAACAGCGCACGATACCTTCTGGGATTTCGTTTCGTTAACCCCCGAGAGCACGCACATGCTGATGTGGATCATGTCCGACCGCGCCATCCCGCGCTCGCTGCGGATGATGGAAGGGTTCGGCGTGCACAGCTTCCGTTTGATCAATGAGGCGGGCGTGGCTTCTTACGTGAAGTTTCATTGGCGTCCGGCTTTGGGCAGCCAGTCCGTGGTGTGGGATGAAGCGCTGAAGATCAGCGGCGCGGACCCGGATTTCCATCGCCGCGACCTCTGGAACTCTATCGATACCGGAGACTTCCCGGAGTGGGAATTGTCCGTGCAGGTCTTCGACGAAGAGTTTGCGAAGAGCTTCGATTTCGATGTTCTGGATGCGACCAAGCTCATTCCCGAAGAGCTGGTGCCCCTGCGCCCCGTGGGCAAGATGGTGCTGGACCGCAACCCCGATAATCAGTTTGCCGAGAATGAGCAGGTGGCTTTCTGCACAAGCCATGTTGTGCCCGGTATCGATTTCACGAACGACCCGCTGTTGCAGGGCCGCAACTTTTCGTACCTGGATACGCAACTCACACGGCTGGGCGGGCCGAACTTCGCCCAGTTGCCGATCAATGCGCCGAAGTGCCCGATGCACAATTTCCAACGCGATGGCCATATGCAGATGCGCGTGAACACGGGGCGCGTTTCCTATTCGCCTAATTCGCTCAGCGCCGACGGCCCGCATGAGGATGCGAAGAATGGTTTCCGAAGCGTGCCCGCGCCGGAACAAGGCGATAAGCTGCGCGTCCGCTCTGAATCTTTCGCGGACCATTTCAGCCAGGCCCGGCAGTTCTTTTATAGCCAAACCAAGCCGGAACAGAACCACATTCTTTCCGCCTTTATTTTTGAATTGAGCAAGGTGGATACGGAAGCGATTCGCCAGCGGATGCTGAGCCAGTTGGCTAACGTGGATGCGGAAATTGCTTCGCAAGTGGCGGATGGTTTGGGAATGGAAGGGCCGATTGCGCCCGCGAAAACCACTGTTGCCGTGCGAACGGACCTGAAGCCCTCGCCCGCACTGAGCATCCTCGCCAAGGCAGTACCAACTCTGAGCGGTCGTGTTGTCGGGTGCCTGGTGGCTGATGGTACAGACGCGCGGTTCGTTGTCGCTCTCCGGAAGGAATTGAAAAAAGCCGGTGCCAAGCTCAAAGTGATTGCACCTAAGATTGCTGGTGCAAAAGATATGGACGGGAAGCGAATGGAGGCGGACTTCCAGCTTGCGGGCGGCCCTTCGGTTCTCTTCGATGCGATAGTGTTGGCGGTCTCGAGCGACGCCGCGAAGCTGCTTTCGACACAACCGGCTGCCGTGGGATTCGTGCAAGATGCGTTCTCTCATTTGAAAGTGATCGGGTTCACCGAAGGAGCCCAAACTCTGCTGAAGAAGGCCGGCGTTGTAAACGATGACGGTGTTCTTGAATTGAATGAACGCACTGCCGCGGATTTTGTCGCTCAAGCTTCGAAAGGGCGCATCTGGGACCGTGAGAAATTAGTGCGGCCGCATCTTTACTAACAGTTGGAACTAAACAGTCAGGTGGGCGGTTAGTACGCTAACCGCCTGCCCCAAAAGCAGCACGCGGTCACCGTTCAATTCCACCTTTACGATTCCCCCGCGCGCCGATGCTTGTCTCGCTACCATAACCGTCCTATTCAGCTGTGGTGACCAGTAAGTTGCCAACGCACAATGGGCCGAACCAGTTACAGGGTCCTCGTTAATTCCGGACGCGGGCGCAAAGAACCGGCTGAGAAAGTCAAAACCGGGGTCGGTAGAATGGCTGGTTACTATTATGCCGCGTGCAGCCACCTTCGCCAGCCCGGCAAAGTCAGGTTTTAGTGCCAGTAGTTCCGGTTCGCTTATTTCGAGTAGGTAATCGAACTTACTTCTACCTATAAAAACAGGCCGCAAGTTCAAAGCTTCCAGCAGACCGGCCGGAGCTTCTGCCTGGGTCACGTGGGTGGCGGGAAAATCAAGCTCGATCCAGTCGCCGCGTTTTCTCGCGGTCAGCAATCCGCTGCGCGTGTGAAATCGCGCCTGTTCCTGCTCACCGAGTGCGCCCGTCTGCCACAAGACATGCGCACTAGCGACAGTGGCATGGCCGCAGAGGTCTACTTCCACGGCCGGCGTAAACCAGCGCAGCCCGTAGCTTCCGTCATCTCTTTTTTCAAGGAAGGCGGTTTCGGACAGGTTCATCTCCATGGCAAGATTTTGGAGCCACTCATCCGGCATCGGCTCGGGAAGTATTGTGACAGCCGCCGGATTTCCGCCAAACATCCGGTTTGTAAATGCATCCACGGTTGTAATCGTCAGGTTCATAGAGTCTTGGTCATATCGCGATGCGTAACTTTCGTTTTGTAACCAGCCTGTGTCAAGTTCTTGCGAATCTGGTCCGCAATCATCACTGACCGGTGATGGCCGCCGGTACAGCCGAAGCCGATTGTGAGATAGCTCTTCCCTTCCTGAACATAGTGGGGAAGCAGGTAGGTTAGCAATTCGGTAATGCGCGCGATAAATTCCTGAGTTTGCGGGAAGCTGCGAATGTAGCGCGCGACACTGGGATGCCTGCCGGTCAAGTGTTTGAACTTCGCGATGTAATTCGGATTCGGCAGGAAGCGCACGTCGAAGACAAGGTCGCTATCGGCGGGTACACCGTGGCGAAAGCCGAAGCTGGAAACATACACCATGATTTTTTGCTCGTCCCGATCGCCGCGAAACTTCTCGTTGATGAATTCACGCAGTTCGTGGACGGTGAATTTAGATGTATTGATGGTGAGGTCCGCCAGGGCGCGGATGGGACCAAGCAAACGCCGTTCCGCGGCAACCGATTTCTCGATCGATTTACCGGTGCCGAGCGGATGGGGACGGCGCGTTTCACTGAACCGCCGGATGATGGCATCATCCCCTGCTTCAAGAAAGATGAGCCGCGTTGAAATGTTCTTGCGCACCTCCTGGTACATGGCCGGAAAGCGTTTCAACCCTTCGCCTTCGCGGATGTCCACCACAAGCGCGGCCATCTTCGCGGTCTCCGAATCGCGGGTTAAATCCGCGAACTTCGGGATCAGGTCTATGGGGAGATTATCGACCGCGTAATAGCCCAGGTCCTCCAGCACTTTGAGGACGGAGCCTTTCCCGGAACCGCTCAGACCTGTGATGATGACGAGTTCGGTCTTGCCCGTGGCGCCGGCGGCACCAGGCTTCTTGCCCGAACCCGCCGCCATTTATACCTGGTCCGTGGCCGCGATCGGCTTCGGCACCCGCTTCCCGTCAGTCCACTTCTCCGTCACTTTGATGGCCTGGCTTTCCAGCTTGTGCACGGCCCCGTGCAAAGCGGTGAAGAGGTCGGGATCCTGGCAGTGCCCAACCAGCGCGTGATGGTGAAAATTTACATTCACCTCGACGCAATGCAGATGGCGCTCCATTGAAATTCTGACATGCGCCTCCTGCTCGCTGACGCCATCGCGGCCTTTGCCATCCAGCAGGCGGGCGACTTTGCCGAATTGCTCTTCAACCTTCTGGACCTGCGCCGGAGCGAGGTCAACGTGTCTGCCTGTGTAGGTGACTTTCATGAGTTTGAGATTGTGGACTGCGCCTTGCGGGTCACTCGCGAACCCGGCGTTGGTGCGTGGAAGGAATTTTCATATCTTCGCGATACTTGGCTACGGTGCGCCGCGTCACGTCGATCCCTTCGGCCTGCAGCAATGAGGTGATTTGTTCATCGGTAAGAGGACGCCGGGGGTTCTCCTCCACGATCATTTTCTTTACTTTTCGTTTCAGAAGAAGCAGAGGCAGATCGCCGCCTGAGGGGCCCTGTACGGATTCCGAGAAGAAGTAGCGAAGCTCGAATACGCCCTGCGGCGTGTGGGCGTACTTGTTGGCCACAGCGCGGCTGACGGTGGATGGATGCACGCCCACTTCTTCGGCAACTTCTTTGATCATCATGGGCTTGAGAAAATCAAGGCCTTGCGCCAGGAATTCGGCCTGCCTGCGCTTGATGCTCTCACAAACGCGCTGGATGGTCTGCTTCCGCTGCTCAATATTCTTCATGAGCATGATGGCGGAAGTGTAACGCTCGCGAACGTAATCGCGAACTTCCTTGGTCGCGCCGTTATCGCGATCCAGCATCTTGCGGTATTGCGCGTTCAGACGAAGCTGCGGCACTTCCTCATCGTTCATCTGAATCAGATAATCGTCGCCATCTTTGATGAAGTAAACATCGGGCTCCACCAGGCGCGCGCCGGGACCGGAGTATCGAATTCCGGGCCGCGGATTCAAGTGCCGGATCATCCTGACCGAGATTTCGATATGCTCCTGCGGGCGGCCCAGCACCTTCGCGAGTTCTTTGAATTGGCGCGTTTCGAGCAGGCGCAGATGCTTCGTGACAATCTGCCAAGCCACGCCGAAGCGCCCGTTCCGGCTTTCAATCTGCAGCAGCAGGCATTCTTTCAAATCGCGAGCGCCCACCCCCGCGGGCTCCAGGGATTGCACAGCGCGCAAGGCCTCATCCACCTGGGTGCGCGCATGGTTACCGATGTTCGCAATCTCATCGAGCGACGCGATCAGATAGCCATCTTCATCCAGGTTGCCGATGATGGATTCGGCGGCATCGCGAACGTCGTCAGAGATTAAGCTCACGCTCAATTGCGAGCGCAAGTGATCCGGCAGCGTGACCGGCTGCGAAAGGAAAGTTTCGAACGAGGGCTTTTCCACCACTTCCGACGCGGGCGATTTATAACCCGGATCGAGATAGTCTTCAAAGAAAGATCCGTAATCGATTTCTTCGAACGGATCGGCCGCAACCGAGGCTTCGAGCAGGGAATCGGAACCGGCCGCATCGGCAAGTGGACCGTCGATCACCGCGCCTTCCAGACTTCCCGCTTCAAGCGTGGCAGTGCCGCTATCGCCAATCAGATCGGGAGACAGCGCACCCATTTCACCGGCGGCATCGGCGCGGTGCATGTCCACCATGGCGGCTTCCAGAATGGGCTGGTCGGCGGGATCGTGCATGCGCTCGCCTTCCAGCAGCGGCTGCAATTCTTCAGCGGAAATCTCTTCGCCACCCTCGGCCGATTCTTCCAGCACCGGGTTGTTGATGATTTCCTGATTGATCATTTCCTTCAACTCAAGGCGATTCAGTTGAAGGACGGTGACCATCTGCACAAGGCCGGGCGTTAGGATTTGTTTCTGCGCGACCTTTAGCTGCAGACGGGGTGACAGCATACTCATTCAGCCCTGATTATATCGTGGGCCATCCTGGTGAATGGCGGGTGGAACTCTGGATACAATATCCAGATCCGTGACTGTACAAAGCACGCCCCCAGCAGAAACTTTGACCTTTCGCCAAGTGCTGGCTTTGCCCGCGCTGCGGCGGTTATGGGTGGCGCAGTTCGTCAGCGTGATGGGCGATTTTCTGGCCCTCTTCGCCATCCTGAGCGTGGCTTCGTTTCAATTGCACGCAACCGCCGAAGAGATGACGCTCATTTCTCTGTTCTACATGCTGCCCATGGCGCTTGTAGGGCCGCTGGCGGGAGTGTTCGTGGACCGCTGGAATGTGAAGACCACCATGATCACCAGCGATCTGATCCGCTGCGGCCTGGCGTTCGGCCTGATCTTCGCCCACAGTCTATACACGCTCTACGCGCTGCTGTTCGCCATCAGCTTTGTTTCTACATTTTTCTCGCCGGCGCAATCGGTAACGGTCAGGACCATCGTTCCGCCAGAAGGGCTGCTTACCGCGAACGCTCTGATCATGCAGGCCTTTCTGGTAACGCGGATTGTGAGCCCCGCATTGGCCGGTTTTCTGGTGGGAATGTTCGGGCCGAATTCGTGCTTCTTTTACGATGGCTTGAGCTTCCTGTTTTCCGCTTATCTGCTTTCGCGCATTCCCATTGAGCGCACAGTAGCGCAGGCGAACAAAGGCGTGCGGGCCGTCTTTACCGATCTGGGCAGCGGGATGCGGTTCCTGTTCCATTCGCCCGTGCTGGGTTTTGTGATTCTGGCCATGGGCGCGGGCTTTTTTGTGTTGAGCTGTTTCGCGCCGCTGATCGCGATCTATGTACGCGACTTCCTGGCTTCCGGCCCCACCACGTTCGGGTTGTTGAGCGCATTGATTGGAGTAGGCATGCTGGCGGGCACGGTGGGCCTACGCAAGTTCGGTACGAAGATTCAAAGCGAGAAGATGGTGCTGATGGGCCTGGTTCTGATTGGGGGCTCCGTGCTGGTGATGGCCATCGTTCGCATGGTCGCCACGACGGCGATCTCCACCTTCGGCCTGGGCTTTGGCGTGGCGTTCATCATCACGCCCGCGCAGGTGTTGATGCAAGGCAAGACGCCGCCGCAGATGTTGGGCCGGGTAAGCAGCAGCTTCATGTCCGTGATCGCGGTGGCGCAGATGCTGGGGTTGGTGATATCCGGTTCCGCGGCGGAACGAATCGGAATCCAGAACCTGTTCTTTGCCTGCGCGGGGATGCTGGCCTTACTGGCGGCCGGCGGCTACTGGCGCATGCCCCGGTCGCAAGCTTCTTAGCCGCTGTGAGTTCCACGCCAATTTTGGATCTGGAGCGCGAGCCACCCGCCGCGCCGCGCAAGTGGGTAGGCAGATTGATTGGTGTCGCGATTGGACTGCTGATTGTGGGGGCGTTGATCTTACGCGATGAGGGTGAGCTTCCAGATTGGCATCTGCCGTTCAATGGTCTGCTCTTTGTCCCCGCTTTGTTGGTTGCCATAGCCATTCACGAGGCGGGGCACGCGTTGGGTGGCGCGGCGGTGGGGCTTGAAAATGGCGGAATGGCCGTGGGGCCACTGGTGTTCTGGAAGACCGCGAAGGGTTGGCGTTTCCGGTTCGACTGGCGATTCTCCATGGGTGGATACTACCGGCCTTTTGCGGATTTGAATAGCTTCCGTCCACGCGCGGCGGCAGTGATGCTGGCGTGCGGACCGCTCGCGAATCTGTTGACTGCGTTGGTGTGCGCGGCCTGCCTGAGGCTGTGGCCCGCGGCAGCCCCGGAGTGGTGGGGCACGCTCTTCTGGATCTCAAGCGCGCTCGTTGTTTTGAGTTGCATTCCATACTCTGGAAATGGGGCCAAGTCTGACGGCGCACGCTTTCGCCAGGTTCTGTTCCGCCCCGAAGAGGCGCGTGCGTGGGCTGCGTTAATGGAGTTGCAGACACAGGATGGGCGCGGCGTGCGGCCCTCCGAGTGGGACGATGAGGCATTCCAGGCCGCCATGGAGTTCCTCCCCGAAGCCAACGAATATTGGTACTGCCGGTACATCGCCTTCTACCGGTGCCTGGATCGAGGCGAACGCGAGCTCGCGCTTATTCACCTTGAGGATGCTGATTTCGCAATCGCGCCGGAGCGGCTATGCGGTCCATCGCGCGCTCTATGCGGAAGCGGCTTTCGTCAGCGCCGCAATTCGGGGCCGAGCGGAACAGGCTAAAGTGTGGCGCGCCAGAGCGGTGAAGGCGCAGAAGTCTCAACCGTTGAATTCCGTGGACGCGGCCATTGCGATGGCGGAATGCCGGTATGAAGAGGCTCTCGAGTTTTTCGAAAAGGCTCGTAAGCAAGTGGCCAAGGGAAACGCCGATTCCGGAATGGTGAAATTCGCGCTCGCGGAATGGGACATCTATGAGCAGCGTTGCCGCGCGGGGGATGAACCCGGGGGATGAACTTGGCAAGTGCGCGGGAAATTGTAGAATGTAACAACCCAACCCATGCCTGTTCTCGAATCCATCCAGAAAGACCTTGTGAGCGCGATGAAAGCGAAAGACGAACTGCGTCTTTCCACCGTGCGCATGATCAAGTCCGCTTTGCAGAAAGCAGCCGCCGATCGCACAACACCACTTGACGATGCCGCTGAACAGCAGATACTGAAGAGCCTGGTGAAGCAGCGCACGGATGCCGCCGAGATGTTTCGCCAGGGCAACCGTCCAGAGCTTGCCGAAAAAGAAGAGGCGGAGCGGACGCTGATCGAGGCATACCTGCCCGCTGCCGCGTCGGAGCAAGAACTCGATCGGGCTGTCGACGAGGCCATTGCGCAAACCTCCGCGGCTTCGGCCAAGCAGATGGGCCTGGTGATCAAAACGGCACAAGCCATCCTGGCCGGAAAGACCGTCGATGGCAAATTGCTCAGCGAGAAAGTAAAGGCCCGGCTGGCATGAGCATGTTCGGGAAACTTTTCAAACCGCCGCTGAAAGAGTGGGAGCGGGAATATTCCGCAACCGGCGATGCACCCCGATTCAAAGAGCGAGCGGGCTCGGTGGTGGCGGAGCCGGCCCCGGAACAAGCCGGCGGATTCCGCCCTTACATCCCCTCGAACTTCCACATGCGCGAACTCACCCTGATGCCCGTGTTGGTGGGCACGGTACTCGGGATCATCTTCGGCGCATCGTCGCTGTTCCTGGTGCTGAAGGTGGGCCTGACGGTGAGCGCCTCCATCCCGGTGGCGGTCATTTCGATTACGCTGTTCAGGCTGTTTTCGAAGATGGGTTTCCGGAACAATACCATCCTTGAAAACAACATCGTGCAGACCACGGGGTCGGCTGGCGAATCGATCGCCTTCGGAGTTGGCGTCACCATGCCCGCCATCATGATCCTCGGCTTCGATTTGGAAATCGGGCGCGTGCTGCTGGTTTCGGTGCTGGGCGGGTTGCTGGGAATTCTGATGATGATTCCTCTGCGCCGCGCCCTGATTGTGGACCAGCACGGCGAATTGAAATATCCGGAAGGAACGGCTTGCGCTGAAGTGTTGAAGGCCGGGGCCTCCAAGGAAGACCAGATGGCGGCGCAGGGTATTGAACCCGGTAGCGCTGAATCGTCTCAGGTATCGGAGATGGATACGGGTGCCGTGACGATTTTCACGGGCTTCGCCATCGGCTTGGTTTATAAGGCGCTGAACGTTGCCTTCAAACTCTGGAAAGATATTCCGGAAAAGATCTTCGGGACACCTTTTACCGCGGGTTCCATCTCCGCCGAAATCTCGCCGGAGCTATTGGGTGTGGGTTACATTATCGGACCGCGCATTGCGGGCATCATGTGCGGCGGAGGCGTGCTGGCGTACCTGGTGCTGATCCCCGCCATCAAATTTTTCGGGTCGCAGGTGCCGGGTTTAGTTCCGCCAGGCCTGATGCCGATTGGCCAGATGAGTCCGGGACAGATCCGGGGTGCCTACATCCTTTATATCGGTGCGGGCGCGGTGACAGCAGGAGGAATCATCAGCCTGCTTCGCAGCGGCAAGACGATCTGGCGCGGGCTCAAGCACGGCTTGGCGGATGTCGGCTTTTCGCAAACCAGTAAAGTGGCCGCGACGGCGCGCGTGGATCGCGATCTCTCCATGCAATATGTCTTCGGCGGCATCATCGCCATGGTGGCCGTCATCATGTTGGCACCCCCTTTGAATCTATGGCTGAACCCCATCGGCGCGGTGCTGATCATTGTCTTCGGCTTCCTTTTCGTTACGGTTTCGTCGCGCCTTACCGGGGAAGTCGGTTCGTCGTCGAACCCCATTTCCGGCATGACGATCGCGACGGTGCTGTTCACTTGCCTGATCTTTCTCGCCATTGGGTGGACGGGCCCAAATTATTTCGTGACGGCGCTGTCGATCGGCGGCATTGTCTGCATCGCGTCATCGAACGGCGGCACCACCTCGCAGGATTTGAAAACCGGCTACCTGATTGGGGCGACGCCGCGCAGCCAGCAAATCGCGATTCTGATTGGCGCTCTGGCATCTGCCATCGCACTCGGGCCCATATTGATGCAATTGAATCAGGCAGCGACGGTGTACGTTCCCAGCACCAGCTTCGAACCCGTCTCGACGAAGCTTTATGTCGACCCCCGCCCTCTACCGGTGTTTACCGGGACGGTGCAGCCGCCCACCGGCAATCAATATCACGAGTGGACCGTGGATCAACCCACCGGCGGTCTGGCGGCGGGCAACTATGTGGTGAACCCGTACGGCAAGGTCACGTACCGCGTAATTCGCAATTTCCCCGAACAGTTGCTCGCCAACGAATCGCAGATAGGCGTCAAGAAAGAGCAGCTCAAAGGAGTGCAGGCGATTGCCGACGAGAACCTGTATCGCGTCTGGAACAAACAAGACGATTCGGGCGCACCCTCCGGACGCTACCTGGTGAATGACAAGTCTGAAATTATTTACCTGGTGGATCCCGGCATCAATGGCACCCACAATGTTCGCCCGGATGGTTCCACCGTCACCAAATTCGATGCCCCGAAGGCCACGCTGGTCTCCTACATCATCAAAGGGATACTGAGCCAAAAATTGCCCTGGGCACTGGTGCTGTTGGGCGTCATGATTTCCCTCACGCTTGAGATCAGCGGCATTCCGTCGCTGGCGTTCGCGGTGGGCGTGTACCTGCCGCTATCCACTTCAAGCCCTATCTTCTTCGGCGGGCTGGTGCGGTATTTCGTGGACATTTACGTCCGCAAGCGCATGGCGGGACAGAATTTGACGGAGGAGGAGTTAGTGGCCGCGACCGATCGCAGTCCCGGCGTGCTGATGGCGTCCGGTTACATTGCGGGCGGTGCCATTGCGGGCATACTGATCGCGTTTATGGCCGGCGTGTTGTCTGGCGTGGACAGGAGCATTACGAATTGGTCAACGGCGCATAACCCGCTGTTCAATGGTCCGCTATCGGACATGTTGTCGGTGATACCTTTCGTGGTTTTGATTGTGCTGCTGTATCTGGTGGGCAAAGAAAAGATCCTCGCGCCTAAGAAACCTTTGATCTAGCATTCCGGAATTTCACAACTAGGCATTACGATTGCTGTCGTTTCGAGCATGAACAACCCCAGCAAGAAAAGTGCGGCACCTGCGGCCCAGGATCGCGCCACACCGGTTTCGGGCCAGAAGGGTAACGAGATCCAGAAATTTGGAACCGTAGTCAACATCCCGATTGGCATCGATGCGGATACGCGTTTGAAGAGCGTTGAAATGTTAAACCAGGTTTTGGTGGACACCGCAACCATCCGCGACCTGTATAAGAAGCATCACTGGCAGGTTTCCGGACCGACTTTTTACCAGCTACATCTTCTCTTCGACAAGCACTATGAGGAGCAATCCGAACTCATCGACGTCATCGCCGAGCGCATTCAGGTTCTGGGCGGCCTGAGCATTGCCATGGGC
>JBBROT010000055.1:0-13086 GCA_038229155.1 Bryobacterales bacterium
AATATCTTGCCCGCGTAGGGGCCGGTCAGGTCCGTTTCGCACTGAGCGGCAGGCGAGGCGGACCGCCGTAATAACCGTTGCTGTCCATGGCCGCTTTCAACTCCGGAACTCCGGCCCAATCCAGCACGCGCGCCTGGCAATCGAGTCCCGCTTCCGTTTCGCGGGTGCGAAAGGCCTCCCAAACCAGGATCGCCGCGTACGGATCGGCATTGACGGAACCGAGGACCGCCCCCGCGGCACCGGCGCTCAGAGATTCCCAGATTGCTTCCGCGCGCGACGTCAGGTCGCCGTCGCGCGCGATGCCGTCCACCAGAACAGCCGCTACATTCGGATGGTCCACTCGTTCGTTGCGCAAAATCACAGGCAGGGGAGACCGGTCAGCCACGGCGCGCGCATAGAGAGGCCCGGCTTCCGGGTAGCGCAAGGGCATGGAGCACATCACCGCGTCATAGCCCAGCCCGGCAGCTTCGCGCGCCAAAGCCAGAGTCTCCGCAACGCCCTCGGCGGTGATGTCGGCAATGAGCGTACGCTTCTCCGCCCGCCACTGGCCCACCATCCGCCAAAGTTCCACGCGCTCTTCAAAACGCAGTAGCTGGCCCTCCCCCCACGCGGTCCCCACGGCATAGCCGGCCAGCGCAGTTTTATTCCATTTCTCCACATTGTGCTGTACCTTGGCTTTGTACAGTCCACCTTCAAAATCGAACGGCGTCGCGATAGCGGCGTAAATTCCTGACAGTTTCATCCGCCCCTATGGTCTCTCTCGATCTTGAAAGCGCGCAACCCGACCGTGATTTGCTCATCGCCGAAGCCTTCGAAGCAGGGTGCGCGGGAATCACGGAACTGAGCGATGCGCGGATTCGCGTGTTCTTCGAGGACGAAAGCGAGTCGCGGCATTTCCAGGCAAAGTATGGCGGCACAATGGAAGCGGCCGAGGAGCGCGATTGGGTCTTGGATTCGCAACAGAGTTGGGAGCCGCAATTAGTGGGCGACCTTTTCTTTCTGGTGCCGCAGTGGCGTGACGACCCAACGCCGCCGGGCCGATTCCGGATCACGGTCAACAACGGGCTCGCCTTCGGAACGGGGAAGCATGAGACCACGCGGCTCTGCCTGATGCTTCTGGAGCGATGGGTGAAGCCTGGGACGACGGTCATCGATATCGGCACCGGTTCGGGCATACTCGCCGAAGCGGCTCTTCATCTGGGCGCGGCGCATGTGTTTGCCTGCGACATCGATCACACCGCGGTCGAGATCGCCAGGTTGAACGGCATCGACGCATTCACCGGCTCGGCGGAAGCGATTCGCTCTGGCTTGGCGGACTTGGTGGTGGCTAACATCAGCCCGGAAGCACTTAGCGCGCTGAGTATTGAAATTCCACGCCTGCTGAAGCGGGGCGGCACGGCGATCCTAAGTGGATTGGAGGGCGCGGACGAAGTGCCTTTCCATGCCGCCGAAGTACATACCGAAGGAAACTGGAAAGCGTTAATTGCCGCCTTCTAACGGTTTGCCGATTTCCCAATGGTGACCGAAGGGGTCAACAACTCTTCCCACGCGCCAGCCGTAGGGCTGCTCCTCCACCGGCCAGACAACCTTTGCGTCGGCGGCAATGGCACGTGCAAAGGCTTCATCAGGATTCGGCACCACCACAATCATGCGAACCGAGCCGCCACCCAGCGATTCCGGACTGAAGTTCAAATGATCCGACGATTCGTCCGCCACCCAGAACGGTGAAGTGCCCAAGGTCAACTGAGCTACGACCGCTCCGCCATCGGCACCGGCGGAAAAGATTTCAACGGCACCGAACGCCGTCTTGTAAAACTCGATTGCCTTGATCCCATTTCGGACCGAGAGCATGGGCGCGAGAGAAGGCTGTGGTTGCATGGTTATTGAAACACCTGGTCCACGGGCACAATGGCGGCTTCCTTGATGCGCAGGTTCCAACTCTCCACTGCTTTGTCTTCGGTCATCACCGCGGCAACTTTGGGGGAATTATATGTCATGGGAGTGGCCGTGCCGCTCAGCAGTTTTTCTTTCAAGCCGTCGGCATCTTTTGCCACGGCCACAATGCGCAGGTTATCGGAACGCAGGTGGCGGCGAATGGCCGCGTTTACCCGATCGCGCGTGAGACTCATCAACGCCTTCTTGATGTTTGCGTTGTAATTGCCCATGCCGTAAAACTCACTGTCGATGGCATAACCCAGTTCGGCGCTCTTGGTCTTGGTGAGTAGGTTGACTTGCTTGCCGATGAAACTGCGGGTGTGCTGGAATTCTTCTTCGGAGATGCCTTCCTTCACCAACTTGTCTAACTCAAACATCGCCAGTTTCAGTCCGAAGGCGGCAGTGGGGACCTCCACCGGACGAATCCAGATCTGGAAGATTTGTTGATGCCGGGCCAGGTTCGGCGAAGGTTCGAAGCTGAACATGCCATTCGGGAAATATTCGATGTAAGCGTAATCGCCGTAATTCAAGCCGCGCAGTTCACGCATGCGTTGATAGAGGCGACCGCCCGATTCGCGGTGCTGCCCGAAGTAAGACTGCATCAACAGCAAGGCGGCAAAATCCGGATCGCCGCGATTGACGTCGAGCGAGAAACCAAGTGAATAGGCGACGCTGCGCGTATCTTTGCGAATGATAGTAAGGCTGTTGCCTTCAATAGAAGGCGGCGTGGGCAGCACAGCGGCGGATGGTGCAGCTTTGGGCAGCGCGCTGAAATCTTTTTCGATGCGCGCGGGAAAATCGGCGGGATATCCGCCAGCCAGGCCGATGATGAGATTGCCTTTGGTGAGTTGAGCCTTATAGAAAGCTTTCACGTCATCGAGCGTGAGCTTTTCCAGCGAGGAAACGGTGCCCAAGTTGGCATGGCCGAAAGGATGGCCGGCATATAGCAGGTTGTACAATTCCTCCTTCGCGAGTTCCTCATCGTTGTTACCGCGCAGAGTGATTTTCAGCGCGTTAATTTGATCGTCTTTCACGCGCCGGACATCTTCTTCACGCCAACCGGGTTCGAGCAACATCGCGTTGAAGAGCGTGTAAAACTTCTCCAGGTTGTCCACGTGCGTTTCCGCGGTGAACGTCATCATCTGCTTATCGGTATAGCTTTCGATGCTGACGGCCATGGGGAAGAGCGCGTCCACAACCTGTTTGTAAGTCATCTGTTTAGTGCCGCTGAGGGAGAGCATTTCGCACGTCAGATTCGCCAAGCCCGGCTTATCGGCGGGGTCGGAAGCGGAACCCGTCAGGAAGACAAACCGGAACGTGACCAGCGGGCTTTTGCCCGGAAGCAACACGGTGGGCGATACCGCCGGAGCGGAGGCACACAAACAGAGCAGCGCGATGAGAGTCTTCACTTGCTCACCGCCGCGGGGCCGGTCAAAGTGATGGTGGTGCGGTTCCGTTCCGTAAGGTACTGCTTCGCCACGCGTTGTATGTCAGCAGGTGTAAGAGAAGCGTACAGATCGTAAACGCGATTGATAGTTTCCGGCGTTCTCTTCAGCGCGACAAAGCGCGCCACCGTTCCCGCGATGGCTTCACTGTTATTCAAACCTAGCGCGAACCGATAGCGAAGGTTCTCTTTCACGCGCTCCAATTTGTCCGCATCGACTGTTGTGTCTGAGAACTGTTTCACCGTGGCCAGCACAGCCTGATTCACCGCGTCCATATCGGCAACATTTCTCAAGCGAGCGGAGATGCCGAATAAGTAAGGATCGACATGATCTCCGTTCTGCACGCCGAAAGCATCCACCTTTTGTTCCTGGATGACAAGCTTCTGATACAGATCGCTGCTTTGCGAAAACGCCAGATAGGCCAGCGCATCCAGGGCGGCGCTGTCGTTCTGGGTGTCGCTGAAAGCCGGTGCCCGGTAAGCCACAATCACCCACGGCAAGGTCTGCGTGGGCCACTTGACTTCACCGGTGCGGGGCCCTTCCTGCGGCGGTTCGGCGGAGATGGGTGCTTTATAGCTGCCGCGCTTCCAACCGCTCCAATCCTTATCCACCATGGCGCGAACCTGCTTCGGATCCACATCGCCGGCCACTACGATTGTGGTGTATTCGGGCTTGTAATACCGGTCGAAGAATTGACGGCTGTAATCATACTCGTTGGGAAAATCCTGAATGTCTTTCAGGAAGCCCATGGTGGTGTGGCGGTAGGTGTGCTCTTGAAAGGCGCGCGCACGCGTGGTCTCCAACAGCTTAGAGGTTGGGTTCGCGCTGTTCTTGTTGTATTCGCCCAGCACGGCCAGCGTCTCTGTCTTGAACACGTCCTGCGAGTAATCAAGATGCTGGAAGCGGTCCGCTTCCAGAGAGAGAATTTGGGGCAGATCCTCTTTCGAAAACGTGGTGTGATACGCGGTGTAATCGTCTGTGGTGTACGCATTCTGTGCCGCGCCCGCGATGCGTATCACGCTCTGATATTTCTCAGGCGGCGTCTGTTTGGTACCGCGAAACATCAGGTGCTCAAACAGGTGAGCGAACCCGCTCTTGCCAGGTTCCACTTCATTACGGGAGCCGGTTTGCACGACGATGAACAGCGAAACCAGATTCGGATAATCCGTGGGAATGGTGACCAGCCGGAGACCGTTTGCCAGGTCCTCTTGCTTGTAAGCGTAGGGAAATACTTTCTTCGGCGCTCCCGCCCCGGGGAGGGATGCCACTGTCGCCAATAGCAAAATCAGTGTTCTTGTCATGTTCGATGTGCCTTCCTTGCTTACGGCCATACGATGCTTTCGGCCAACCATTGCCCGTTGTTACGAACCGCTTCTTTCAGGGTAGCCGTTAACTGTTCCCGCCTTTCAAAGATCCGGTAGGCTGGCCGTGGCGGATGTTTATCGAGCAGCGCCTTTACTAGAAATGGCATCACCATGGAGTAATCGGCTTGCATGCTTTCGGTGGATTGCCGGTAAGTGTCTTTATCAACTTTGCCCCAGGTGACCGCCTCCGCTGGCGGGCAGGATGAAAGCGACCCATCGGTAACCGGCGCGGTGACAATCTGAACATCGAACTCATAGCCTTTCACATCTGGAATGCCGAGAATCTGACCTAACGCAGGCTCCGGCTGAAGGTTGAAATTCTTGGGTACGCCGCCGCCCAGAATCAATGTCGCCAGAGACTTCGCGTCGCTTTCGAACAAGCCCCACCGGTGATAGGCGCAGGCTTCGAAAACTTCTGCGTGAAGATCGAGATCGAAACCATAGCTTGGAATGAGCCCCGCTTCACGCATGGCCCAGAGCTTCATGGAGTTTAGAAAGACGCTGCCATCGGAAGGAGCACCGACAAAGATGGGAATCGCAAGGCGGTGACAGGTGGAAAGCAGGCCCGGCTTTACCTGGCTGCGTTGTTCCTGTTCGCCGAAGTATTTTCCCAGCAGGTAGCGCATTTCGGTGCCGGTCATCTTGCGCTGAAATTCGGGCCGCCGCAGCATGGCGCTGAGGAACCGGTCCTGGTCGAGGAGCACCTGTTCATCGAAGGCCATGTCGGTGACGCGAATGGTTTTTTCATCGCGGAGAGCCGCATCGTCGCCGAAGATGGGCACCTCGAAGATGGGGTTCTTCGGGCCGAGCGAGCGATGACCATCGTGATAACAGACGGCGTCCGTGGTGGAAAGATAGGCCACCCATCCGGTTTCGAGCAGTGGCAGGAGCCAGGCCTGATGCTGACCGCTGACCGTGATGGGCCCTGAAATAGAGATGGTGAGGGGGCAACCTTTGCCGATGGCCCGGTCCAGAATTGTGTAGATGCGACGCAGGTATGCGCCCCCGAAAGCAGGCAGGCAGGAAGTAAATATTTCGTCAAGCGTGGAGCATTCGTCCACGCGGCGTACTTCGACGGAACGACGCGGTTGAGCCATGAATTTTCACCCTAGCATGGCAGGGTTTCGGCGAACTTGCCTTTTTAGCATGCAGACGGTCCGGCATCGCGCCCTTATGATGTAGCAGATCCAGCGCCCGCGTGACGCGAGAGTGTAAAGGTACCCCCATGGAAATCGGAATCGATAGTTTTGCGGCGGTGGTGTCGGACCCCGCCACCGGCATTGCGCTTAGCGCGAGCGAGCGGTTGAGCAATCTTGTTGAGGAGGTGGAAGCGGCCGATCGCGTTGGCCTCGATTCCTTCGGCGTGGGCGAACATCACCGTCCGGAGTTTCTGGATTCCGCGCCCACTTTGATACTTGCGGCCGCGGCGGCGCGGACAACGCGTATCCGGTTGAACAGTGCAGTGACGGTGCTTAGCGCCGACGATCCCGTGCGCGTGTTTCAGAGTTTCGCAACGCTGGATCTGCTTTCGCGAGGCCGCGCGGAGATTGTGGTGGGACGCGGCTCTTTTACCGAAGCTTACCCGCTCTTCGGTCTGGATCTGGACGATTACGATTCCCTGTTCACGGAGAAGCTGAACTTGCTGCTCCAGATCAGGAAGAACACTCACGTGCACTGGTCGGGCCAGCATCGCGCGGCTCTGACGGGGCAGGGAATCTATCCGCGGCCAGTGCAGAACCCTTTGCCGGTTTGGCTTGGCGTGGGAGGAACGCCGGCATCGTTCGTTCGCGCGGGCACGATGGGTTTACCGCTAATGGTAGCCATCATCGGCGGCGAATTCCGGCGCTTCCGCCCTCTGGTAGATCTCTATCGGGAAGCGGGCCGCAGAGCGGGTCATGCAGCCGATCGACTAAGGGTCGGCATTCATGCCATCGGCTTCGTTGCGGACACCACTCAGCAGGCGGCGGATGATTTTTACCCCGGCTATGCGCGGTTATTCGGCAGTATCGGGAAGGAGCGTGGGTGGGCTCCGCCAAGCCGCGGACAATTCGATGCGACTCGCGGCCCGGCAGGCGCGTACCTGATAGGCGATTCGAAAACAGTGATCGACAAGCTTCTGCATCTGAACCAGGTTCTGGGCGGCGTTTCCCGGGTGAACTTCCAGATGACGAATGTCGGGTTGGCGCACGCGAAAATGCTGCATGCGATTGGATTGCTGGGGAGCGAAGTGGCCCCGGCGATCCGAAAAGAACTGGGGGTGCCAGGTGGAGGCGGCGGGAGTTTGAACCTTCGACAGAACTAACTCGCGACGTCGCCGCGACTCACCACATATTCTCTTGTGCTGTCCAGCCATTCGTTTAGAGCGTTTAAAAATGAGGTACGCGCTGCCAACGGATCCTTCTTCTTGATCGCGTCGATCAGTGGACCGTGCGAGTTCGCGTCCTGGAGCAGATCAAGAGCATGACACTTCGCCAACCGAATTGCGGCAAATGCAAAAACCTGTGGTGTAACCCGCTTCAGCGCAGCTACCAGATAATCGTTCCCGCTCATATTCCAAATCAGCTCGTGCAGAGCGTAATCGGACAGCACAAACTTCTGCGCATCCCCAGTCCGCGCCACGTCCATCAAGGTCAAGAACGCCTTCTCCATGCGCTGAATGGATTCCGGGTTCGCAAATAGTGCCGCTTGCTCAATTGCGTACATTTCGAGCACACGCCGCACATCGAAGATCTGCTCGATGCCGGCCGCCGACAATTTGGTGACATACGTAGAGGCGTTCGGCTTTTTGACGACGAACCCCTCGGCTTCCAGCCGGATCAGCGCTTCCCGGACCGCGGTGAGGCTGGTGTGAAACTGCGCGGCCAGATTTCGCTCCACAATGCGGGAACCCTCGCGAAGAGAACCATTCAGAATCGCCGTGCGGAGTACATCGCCGATTCTTTCCCGCAGTGTGGAATTTTCGAGTGCGGCAAATCCGTTCACCGCATTAGGTTGGATCATCTATGATCGAGTGTCCCATGACAGTAAGCCTCTTGTTTAGTACCTTCCTTTAAGCCATCACCAGGGAGGTTCCGGTAATCGCATAATGCTTTTCGAGCGCGGCAAGAAATTCCGGGCTGGCCAGCACGGCCTGTTTGCAGTCAATCTGCTCGTCCACGGAGAGGGTGGGCTGAGAGCCTCGGGCTGCTGCTTGATTCCCGCGATAGATTGCGCCGTCATGTTTACTCGAACCGTTAGCGGCTAGTGGTCCAAGAGGATGGTTCGGCACGGTTAGCTCCTCTCACTTTTCAGGGATGATCGGTAACAGCAGATAAGATGCTTTTCCCGGTGCGTGATGCACTGAGTTTTGGGCTTGCACCCATTTGGTTTCGTCGTAGTTGTTGCCGCCGGTGTTCAAATTGCGGTCGAATCGCGGGAAGTTGCTGCTTGAGATTTCGAGACGGATACGGTGACCGGCGGGAACGAATAGGCTGGTAGCCATCAGATCCACCGTTAGTTCGTAGATCTTGTTGGGCTCCAGCCAGACTTTGCGGGAGAAGCCCTCGCGATAGCGCGCGCGGAGAATGCCTTCCTGATAGTTATACGCGGACCCATCGGGATGAACGTCCACCAGTTTGGCGGTGAAATCCGTGTCTTTGGCGCTGGAAGAAACGTAGAGCACGGCTTTTAACGGCCCGGTGATTTCGATGCCCCGGTCCAGAACCGGCGTCGAGTACACCAGAACATCAGGTCGCCGTTCGACCTCTCTCTGATCGAGTGGACCATCCGGGTTTTTCGGATCGGGTGTACAGCAAATCGCGCCGCCCACGGTCGGAACCGGGTTTGCGGGGTCGTAAGTGAACAGGTCCGGCATCTGTTTGGCGGGCTCTTGGAGAGATAAAACGCCTTTGCCCGCGGCACCATTCGCATCGCCGCCGCTGCTGAGAAAGTATTTCGTGAAGCGGGTCCGTGCCAGCGGCCATTCATTTTCACTGCGCCATTGATTCCTGCCCATCACATAGATCTGAACCTTGGGAAGCGCAGTGGCGCTCTTTTCGCCTTTCAGAAAGCGATCAAACCAGTTCACATAGATGTTGAAATAGTCGAGTTGCGCGTCTCCGAAATCCAGTTTGCCTACGACCGTGTGCTCCGTGGCGCGCTCGGACCGGCAGTGGGTGGTGGGGGAAATGATGACGAACTGGTTGTCGCGAGCTTCCGCTGTCTCCGCATTCTTGCCCAGCAGATTGAATAAATCGAGCGCTTCTTTCACTACGTTGTCGTGCCAGGAACACACGTGCAGGCCGGGAACGTTGAAGCGGTTCGCGTCTGTCACGTAGCCGAATTGATTCCACCAGGGGTCGCCGGGCGCATGGGAGACCCAACCTTCCCAGTCCGTGTTGGGTGCCCCGGCTTTGCGCAACATATCCACCAGCGGCAACGTTTTCCACAGCGCCGCCTTGTCGGCAATAGGGGGAAGTTTGGCTCTTGGTTCGCGCTTGTTGCCATTGCCGTAAAACCACTCCGATGCCATCGCCAACTCCAGAGCGCCACCCGTCACCAAACCAGCGTAACGATAGGCTCCCCCCGCAGCCTGCGCGATCATCGCGGAATGGTGCGGGTTCCGGATTTTACTTAGCTCGATTTGATCTTCACCCACGTAGGAGCACCCGTAAGTTCCTACTTTTCCCGTTGACCACGGTTGCGCAGCGATCCAATCCATCAGGTCGGAGCCGTCCCGGGTATCGTTGGCAGAAACGGTGAATACCCCACCGGAATCGAACTTTCCGCGCACGTCCTGTACAACCGTGATGTATCCCTGACCGGCAAAGAGATTGGCGGCCGTCGCCTGCGACTTTCGGTTATACGGCGTCCTGATCATCACCGCAGGTACTTTTTGAGGGGATTCCACGGGAAAGTAAAGGTCAGTCGCCAGACTCACGCCGTCGCGCATCGCCACGCGAACGTTTTCGTCCACGCGCACCCGGTATTTGGCCGGAGGGGGAGCAAACCGGGGCTGCGCGAACACCGAGCAACATGTGAGCAGGAATAACCCTAGGCCGCGCATTGATTATCGATCATGTACAGAAAGTGTTGAAATTGCAAGCGGCTCGTTTGACAGCTTCTACAATTCCAGCTACTCTCCTCGTATTATGATCGATCTCTTAACATCGAGAGTGTGGTGAAGATCACCGGCGTAGAGTGTACAGTTCTGACAATGCCGAGTTGCAACGCCGGCGCGTGCGATTCCGCACAGGATACCATTGTTGTTCAGGTTCACACGGACGAAGGCATTACCGGAATCGGCGAGGTGGATTCCAACCCCTGGGTAATGAAAGCAATGATCGAGTCCCCCGGCTCGCATATTATGGGTCTCGGACTCACCGAACTTGCTCTGGGGCAAGACCCCACGCAACCCGTCGCGCTCTGGGACCGCCTGTACACGTTCTCCGCGATGACCGGGCGGCGGGGAGCGGGAATCTGTGCTATCGGCGCAATTGACATGGCCGTTTGGGACATCTTCGGAAAAGCGACGGGTCGGCCGGTGTGGCAATTGCTGGGAGGCGCGCGGCAAGATTCCATTACGCCGTATGCCAGCTTGCTGCCCTCGGGGCATACACTCTCGGAATACAAGCAGAGTCTACTCGCGAAGGCCCGCTGGGCCAGAGACTACGGCTTTACAGCCGCCAAAATGGAAATTTGTATTAACGGACCGTATTCCCACAACCTGATCCAGGAGGGCGACGAAGCGATTGTCGAGATTGTGGCCGCTTGTCGCGAGACGCTCGGTCCTGAAATGACGATGATGGTGGATGTGGCCTATGCCTGGTCCAATTGGAAAGACGCTCTCCGAACGATCCGTAGGTTGGAACAGTTCGACGTCTATTTCGTCGAAACACCGCTCCGTTCGGATGATCTGGATGGCTACGCAAGGCTTGCCGATTCGACCAGCGTACAAATAGCCGCGGGCGAATGGCTCAACGGCCGCTTTGAGTTCCTCGATCTGATGGATCGTGGTCACGTGGACGTGGCGCAGCCGGATGTCGGCAGGGTGGGTGGCCTCACGGAAGCGATGCGAGTTGTCGGCTTGGCGTTGGACCGCGGGAAGACCATCGTGCCGCACTGCTGGAAAACGGGGATCGGCGTCGCGGCCACCGCGCACTTAGCGGCTGCCTCGTCAAATTGCCGCTTCATAGAGTTTCTGCCTCCATCGGTTGCGGATTCCGCCTTGCGCAGGGAACTGGTCTCCGAAGAATTACAGATTGAAGACGGTAAGGTGGCGCTCCCTCAGAAGCCGGGTCTTGGCATTGAGCTCAATCCGGAAGCGATGCAACGCTTCGGTAAGGCTGCACAGTCTTACCATCTCGAAAGGCGCTCCGCTGGCCTACCTTCTTTGAGCTTGCAAAATTGATCGCTCACTTTAGCCCATGCTGACTTCGGCAACCCGACCCAAAACGGGTTCTCTTCCTCGAAAGCGCGCCGAAGTGGTTGGGCTGCTGGTGCTGCTCAGCCTGATGAGCTACTTCCAGCGCACCAGCATGTCGATCGCGGGTCCCTCGATCGCGCGCGAATTCTCTTTTTCCGAAACACAGATGGGCGGGGTTTACTCAGCTTTCGTGCTGGGCTATGCGCTGTGCATGATCCCGGGCGGATGGCTGGCGGACCGCCTCGGGCCGCGCCGCATGATTGCGGCAGTCGCTCTCGTTACCGCTCTGTTCACCGGATTGGTAGCGGTGTTTGCCGATCCCAGGGTGGCGAGGATCGCGCCCGTGCTGGCGACGCTGATTGCGATCCGCTTTTTGCTGGGCTGCGGCACCGCGCCTCTCTATCCCGCCGCCGCACGCATGAATGCGAATTGGATGCCTGTTGAGAGTCTTGCTTGGGTGCAAGGTTGGATCGCCGCCGGTGCTGGAATCGGCGGCGCGCTTTCACCCTTGATCATTACCTGGATTATCGCCAAAGCGGGTTGGCCGTCCGCCTTCCTTTTGACCGCCGCCGGAACGGTTATCATCGCGGTGATCTGGGCGTCGCGAACCGCGGACCGCCCTCCCGATTCTCAAGTGCAAACCGCTTCGAAGGCGGACAAGGTGAATTGGAAACTCCTTCTGGCGAATCGCAATCTGGGCTTGGTTACTGTGTCCTATGCGGCCACGGGCTATTTCGAATACATCTTCTTCTATTGGATCTTTTACTACCTGGGTGAGATTCGGCATTTGGGATCCTCGCAGAGCGCGATTTACACGACCGGCCTCTTTGCCGCGTGGGCTGTGATGGCCCCGCTGGGTGGGCGGCTCTCGGATGTTCTGGTGAGGCGCTTCGGCCGGAAGATTGGGAGCAGGTTAGTGCCGGTGGTGTGTTTGGTGACTAGCGCGGCCTTCGTCATTACGGGAATCAACCTGCAAAGCGCCGTGGCCACAGGGCTGCTGCTTGCCCTCGCTCTGGGCCTTGCCGCGGCGACGGACGGGTCTTATTGGGCGTCGGCCATTCAACTTGGCGGGCGGCAGTCCGGTGCCGCGGGCGGAATCATGAATATGGGTGGAAACATCGGCGGGTTTTTAGCCCCTGTGATGACGCCGTGGCTCGCTTCGCAATACGGCTGGTCGGCAGGACTCTATTTCGGCTGTGCCATTGTGACCGTCGGGGCAGCCTTGTGGTTGTTGATCGATGTGACAGTCCGGCACGAACCTGGCACCGCCGCTGTTTAGGCTCATTCTTCCAGCAATTCGCAAGCTCTTAGCCGTCTCCAATGCGAAGTTGGCGACAAATAAGCAAGGAAAGCTGCGCAACGTGAGTTGTTAATGACCAGGCCCTCGAGCACTCTATAGTCCAAATGATCGATCATGCTATAATTGACCGGGCGGGTAGCATGATCGATGTCTCACTGTAATCCGGTTCAGATTTCGGCCGTAGTGCTGCTCTACGCATCGCTGTGCTTCGCGCAAGGCCCGAACCATCTCCCCATGCCGCGCGGCTCGAATCAGGCTGAGCTTTCTCGGCTTACCGTCGGCAATCTTTCGGCGCTTCCGTATTTCGATTCCAAACCGGCAATTCGGCGGAACTACATCGACGATTTTATCTTCGATAAGATTCGCAAAGATAAAATACCGCTCGCACCCCTCGCCTCCGATGTCGAGTATTTGCGCCGCGTTTCGCTAGATCTCACGGGCCGACTGCCGGAACCGGATCTGATCCGTCAATTCGTAAAGGATACAGCCCCGGATAAGCGCGAGAAGCTGGTCGACACGCTGATGGCCGTTACCACCAAAGGCGTGACCGCGAAACCTTCCACGCCTTTTCTGGATCGCTGGACCTATTTCTTCGCGGACTTGTTTCGCGTGAACGGACTGCAGGGTCACGGGCGAACC
>JBBROT010000056.1:0-13082 GCA_038229155.1 Bryobacterales bacterium
ATTTCCACGATTACGATCATTCCGTAATTGCCTTTCTGCGCAAGGCGGAAGATCCGGAAGACTTCGTGCTGTTCTGTTGCAACTTCACTCCCGTGGTGCGGCAGGCATACTCTGTCGGCGTACCGCGCCCCGGCTTTTACGAAGAAATTCTGAACACGGATTCAGCGATTTTCGGCGGCAGCAATGTGGGCAACGGCGGCGGCCTTGAGGCAGTTCACGCGCCGCAGCATGGCCGCGAGTGGAGCCTTCCCGTTACACTGCCTCCCCTGGCCGTGGTGGCATTCCGCGTACGCAAGTGAAGCGCGCCGTTATCGTTGGCGCGGGCCACAACGGATTGGTGTGCGCGGCTTATCTGGCGCGCGCCGGTTGGAAGGTCACGGTACTTGAGCGCCGGCACCTGGTGGGCGGCTGCGCGGTCACGGAATCGCCCTGGCCGGGCTATAAAATCTCGACAGCGTCGTATCTGGTGAGCCTGCTTCGAGACGAAGTCGCGCGCTATCTGGAACTCGCGAAATACGGCTATCAGGTGTACCCGAAAGATCCGCCGTTCTTCACGCCCTTCCCGGATGGCCGGCATCTGTTCATGTGGCAGGATGCTCGGCGCACCATGGCGGAAGTGGCGCGGTTTTCAGAGAAAGACGCCGCGGCCTTCGTGGCCTATGACGACCAGTTGGAGCAGCTCTCGCAAGCCATGGATGCGCTGGAACTCGGGGAGGCTCCGGCTAGCGTTCCGCAACTTCGCGAGGTGCTGGAACAGAGCGCTGAAGAGTTTCTGAGCCGCTGGTTCGAATCGCCAGAGATCAAGGTCACGCTTGCGACGGATGGAGTGATCGGTGCCAGCGGAGGTCCACGCGCGAAAGGTTCGGCGTATGTGCTGCTGCATCATTGCATGGGCATGGCCGCGGGCAAGCGAGGGTTGTGGGGATATGTCCGGGGCGGCATGGGCGCTCTGAGTGAAGCCATCGCGGCATCGGCGCGCGCGGCGGGTGCCAGCATTCGGACGGACGCATCGGTGGCCGAAATTTTTCCCGGCGGCGTGCGTCTCGAAAGCAGCGAAGTGTTCGAAGCCGACGCGGTGATTTCGGGCATTCATCCGCGCCGCACACATGCTCTCGCGGGCAACCCGGACTGGCGTCCGGACTTCGTTTCGCGGGGCGTTTCCATGAAGCTGAATCTGGCGCTTTCGGGGCTGCCGCATTTCATTGGCAGGCCTGCGGGCGAAGGTGATGAACACCGCGCCACCATTCACATCTGCCCGTCTATCGATTACATGGAGCGGGCGTGGCAAGACTACGAGCAAGGCCGCGCTTCACAAGAACCAATGATCGAAATGGGCTTCCCCAGCGTCTATGACGATTCGCTTGCGCCCGAAGGCAAACACGTCGCCAGCATGTTTATCCAGTACATTCCGTACGGCGCGGATGCGAAACAGTTTGCCGATTGTGCCATCGCTCAAGTGGAAAAATATGCGCCGGGTTTTACCGAATCGATCCTGCATCGGCAGGCGCTCGGCCCCAAGGAACTGGAGGAGCGGTTTGGGCTGGAAGGCGGCAATATCTTTCACGGCGACCTGATTCCTTCGCAGCTCTTCGGCAACCGGCCGCGCTCGAAAACAGAGCTTCCCGGCCTGTATCTATGCGGCTCCGGTACGCATCCCGGAGGTGGCGTGATGGGTGCCCCCGGCTACAACGCGGCTCGGGCCGTGCTTAGAGATTTCTGATTTGCAGGTCGCGAAACTGCACTTCGATGCCCGGACCTTTGTGAACCTGCAAGGCGATAAAGCCATCGCGCCGCACATGCTCCGCTTCCACATAATGAACCGTGCGGATGCCGTTCAGGTGGATGGTGATGAAGTTACCCTGAGCGCGAATTACGTACTCGTTCCATGCGGCGCGATCAAGAGTTGCCAGCGCTTCGGGCGGCGGAGTGACCAACACACGCTTGCGCCGCGATTCGTCATATAAGCAGCCCCAGTACTTCTCGCCAACATCGGCCTGATAGCCCGAAACTTCGTGAGGCTCCGCCGCATTCTCGCTCCTGAACTGAATTCCGCTGTTGCCAACGCCACTAGTCAGCCGGAACTTTGCCTTCAGTTCGAAATCGCCAAAGGATTCTTTGGTGCGCAGGAAATCGTTGTGATCGAGGCCCTTGTGGTGGCCGATGATGACGCCGTCTTTCACCTTCCAGATGTGCTTGGTATCGGTCACCCACTCTTTCAAATCGTGCCCATTGAACAGAGGCCGGAATGCTGAGGAAGTGGTTGTGGGTGAGATGGTTTCGCCGGTCTTGAACGCCAGGTTGCCATAGTGAGCGGCGTTGGCGGCGGGCACCGCGATGGCAACCGGGCTGTTCGGCGTCTTGCGGCTGCGCACGCAATCGAGGAAGTTGGCCATATGGTCCTGGGTTCCATCGTGCGCGGATTTAGCCGTGCGCGCGGCGACTGGCCGGTATTGATTCGCGGGCTTCGCGTCGGCTTCGGCGAAGAGTTTGTAACCGGCGCGGTCCAGTTGCAGCGTGCCTTTGCTGCCGCGGAAGATCATGCCGCCATCTTCATAGCTCTGCACCAGCGTGGAATTGTAAGTCGCCAGATAAGTGGGGTAGCGGTAGGAGGCGCTGAGCGTATCTGGGCACTCCCAATCTTTGAAGAACAGATTGCCGCCGGTGGCGCGCACTTCAGAGAAATTCGATTCGCCCAGTATCCAGTGGATGGTATCGATCCAATGGGAGAAAAGATCGGTGAGCGTGCCCCCGCCGTAATCCCAAAACCAGCGCCATCGCCGGTAGCGAAGCTGATCGAAAGCACGCGGTGTGGCCGTGCCGAGCCAGGCGGTCCAATCCACGGTAGCCGGGTCCATATCAGGCACACCGGCGGGAGTTTGATAGTTCTGGTACCAGTAACATTCGGCCAGCGGGACAACGCCAATTTCGCCGGCATTGATGAGAGCCTTGGCCTCTTGCATATGCGGGTACGACCGTTGCTGATAGCCCACCTGCACTACGCGGTTCGACGCCGTGACTGCCGCGATGATCGCGTCTCCTTCTTCGATAGTCTTGGTCAGCGGCTTTTCGCAATAGGCATCCTTGCCCGCCAGCAGCGCGGCCCGCAGCATGGGCACGTGCCAATGATCGGGCGACGCGATCAGTACTGCGTCGATAGATTTGTCATCCAGCACGGCCCTGAAGTCAGGGACGATGGCGGCGTTGGGTGCGACCTTCTCTTTCGCGGCCGCCCGCCTGAGCGTGTTCACATCGTTGAGCGCAACGAACTCGCATCCGCCCGCGCGCAGAGCCTGGCTCATGATGTACTGCCCGCGCGACCCGGTGCCGAGAACGCCTAGCCGGACGCGGTCATTCGCGCCCTGAATGCGCCGGGCGGCCAGCGCGGTTCCCGCAAGCAGGGCAAAGTGTCGTCGGGTAAGAGAAGCGTGCACAAAGGAAACCTAACACGATTCACACGGTTTGTATTGTAGGATGAAAGGGTTAGATTGGGAGATCGTCTAATGGTAGGACTGCAGACTCTGACTCTGCCTATCGGGGTTCGAGTCCCTGTCTCCCAGCCATCACTTCAGTACCCGAATAAAACAGCTTGATCCGGCGGGCGGAAGCTTTGCCCACTTCCGCCGCCAGCATCTCTTCCGTCGCTTCACGCACCCGCTCCGAACTGCCGAATTGCTTCAGTAGCTTGACGCGAGTCTTCTCTCCGATACCGGGGATCTGATCGAGTTCCGAGGTGAGGCGCGCGGCGTTGCGGCGGGTGCGGTGAAAGGTGACGGCGAAGCGGTGGGCTTCATCGCGAACCGTCTGCACCAAGTGGAGAACGGGCGAGTAACGATCCAGCACCACCGGCTCATTTTCCTGGCCCAGAACGTAGATGATCTCCTCGCGTTTGGCAATGGAGGCGATGGGCTGATTGATCACGCCGATTGCTTCCAGGGCGTCGGCGGCGGCGTGGAGCTGGCCCAGACCGCCATCGATGAGGATCAAACCGGGGAAGGCCAGGTTTTCCTGTTGCAGGCGGCTGTAACGGCGGGTGACCACCTCCGCCATGCTGGCGAAATCGTTGTTGCCTTCTACCGTTTTGATGATGAATTTGCGGTAATCCGCCTTCTTCATGCGGCCCTCTTCCCACACCACCATGCTGGCGACTTTATCGGTGCCGGAGATATGTGAGATGTCGAAACATTCGATGCGGCCGGGAGCTTCGGGCAGGTTGAGCGAATCGCGCAAGGCCTCCTGGATGGCCGCGGAGGTGGGTTTCAGAACACGGAAGCGGGCGTCGAAACTATGCTTGGCGTTGTTTTCCACCAAGTTCAGCATGGCCTTCTTTTGACCGCGCTGCGGGGTGACGATCTCCACGACGCGCGCCTTCTTTTCGGTCAACAACTCTTCCATGGTTTCGCGGTCTTCGAAATCGACGGGGACATGGATGGAGGAAGGCACGTATTGCTGATCGAGATAGATCTGCAGCAAGAGAGACGAGAAGAATTCGGGCGGATTGAATTCGTGCTGATCTTCCCAGAAGAATTCGCGGCGGTCCACAATCTGGCCGTTGCGCAAGTGGAACAGGTTGACGGCGACCAGCGGCGGTTCGGCGTAATAGGCCAGTATGTCGGCGTCGTCCTTGTTGACGGAGGCCATCTTCTGGCGCTGGTCCAACTCTTCGACGGTGCTGAGCAGGTCGCGCAAAGTGCCGGCTTCCTCGAAGCGCATTTCGTCGGAAGCTATGGCGATGCGTGTTCGCAGATCGCGCGCCAGATCGCTGTGACGGCCTTCTAGAAACAGCCTTGTATCGCGAACCGCGCGTTCGTAAACATCTTCAGCCACCAGGCCTTCGACGCAGGGGCCCAGGCAGCGGTGAATGTGATATTGCAGGCAGGGCTTGGGGTGGAAACGCGTGAGATCCACCTTGCAGGAAGGCAGCAGGAAATGCCGGTGGATGAAGTGGACCAGACGATAGGCCAGGTTGCCGGGAAAATACGGACCGTAGTAAGTGGAACCGTCTTTGCGCAAGCGGCGAGTGACGAACACCTTGGCGTGTTTTTCCCTGGTGATCTTGATGTAGGGGTAAGTCTTGTCATCGCGCAGCAGCACATTGAAACGCGGCTTGTATTGCTTGATGAGGTTGTTTTCAAGGGCCAGCGCTTCCTTTTCGTTATCGACCAGGATGTAATCGATGCCGGTAGCTTCCTCGATGAGAGAGCTGGTCTTACGTTCGGCCAACTTATCGGCGGAGAAGTAAGACCGGACCCGCGCGCGCAAGCTTTTGGCTTTACCCACATAGATGACTTTGTCCGCCGCATCCTTGTAGAGATACACGCCCGGGCCAAGCGGGAGCTGCGCTACTTTTTCACGAAGAGATTGGGACACGGGGGACATTCTTATTATGACAGCGGCTATATTTGAAGCATGATACCGGTGATGCTGATGGCGGCTCTGCTGAGTTTGCAGCAGGCTCCCAAGCCCGTGCCGAGCGAAGAACTGCCGCCTGAAGAGGACGTGGCCGCGAAGCCGAAAGAGTACAGCTTCAACCCCATTCAGGCCGCGAACGAGTTGAAGGTGGGCGAGTATTACATGAAAAAGCATAAGTTCCGGGCCGCGGCGCAACGGTTCCGGGAAGCCACTTTGTGGAACCCCACGCTGGGCGAAGCTTTTGAGCGGCTGGGCGCGGCGGAAGAGAAAGCGCATGAGAAAGCGGCCGCGCGGGAAGCTTATGCGAAGTATCTGGAAGTTGCGCCGGATGCGAAAGACGCTGAAGATGTGCGCCTGCGGATGAAGAAGCTCTAAGCGGCCAAGTGCACGGGCGGCTGCCGTTTCAAGACGCGCAGGACCCGCCGGAAGCCGGTGTGGAAATCAGGGAACAGATCGACATACTGCATCACGCGGCTGATTTGCGCGGGAACGGGGCAGCGATCCAGACGGACGGGAACGAGGAATATTTCGTTCAGCGGAATGCGCGCGGCGCAATCGAGAGCGTAGCGAATTTCGGCCTGAAAGCCGCCCTTTTTTCGAACTGAGTACGCGGAAAAGCAGGGGACGACGAAGTCGCTGGTTTCAAGCGCATCCTGAATGGCGCGCGGCCAATTTTGACCGGGCATCAGCTTGCGGCGGTCCATCCACGGTTCGAAGCCTGCGCATTCGAAGGCGTCGTAGAGGCGCTCCGCCATTTCCACATCCTCATGGACATAGGCGATGAAAACGGTCTGGCGGCGTTTGCCGTCGAAGATGAATCCGGATTTGCCATCGGGCCGGAAGGTGCCCAGGCCGTCTATTTCAATGGTGGACCCGTTTTCGAGGGCCTCGCGAATAAGGCTCGCCAGCTTGCGCGGAGAAAATTTACTTCCCCGAGTCATCCGGACCTTTTTTTTCTTCCTGAAAGAACTCGAATTTCCATGGCTCGCCGGGTGTGAACTGGCCCAAGCCGGGCAGGTTGGCGGGCTTCCCCTTGCGAAGGTTGGTGACGATGTTGTGAACCACGTGATCGAGCTGGTCTGCCGCTTCCGCGCGGGTGACACCGGACTGCCGGGCCAATTTGTTGGCGAGTTGAGTCTTGCGCATCTCGGTTTGAACCTAGCAGACGGAAAGTCGCAACTCACGGCGTGGATTTTGTAGGTTGAAGAAAAGAAAGCGAAAAAGGCCGGTGCGGTTTCTGTCACCGGGAATTCGCGAGGCCAGGGGTGGCTAGCGAGGGCTCGCTAACGGAAAAATTGAGGGAACGAAGCCAAATTCGGCTAAAGACTTTAGAAACTGAGACATAGACACACTTTGACAGCATTCTTCCTGCCAATCTGGTCATCGCTGCCCCAACGCGTGTAGCGAAGTTGGGGGAGCATCGCAAGGGCGGCCCACGATCTTATCGACAGTCTCAAGCGCGATCCAGCGGCCGAACTTAGCGCGCCCTTTTGTCCCGCGCCCATTGCTCCCGTTGCGCGGCCCGCCCGGCTCCAGCTAGCAAGCATCCGATGCGATATGCTTTGCAGGATATGACGGTGTGTATTGCTGCCATGGCGGATTTAGGAAAGTCTTTGGCCTTGGCGTGCGACGGTATGCTTTCATCGACCGATTTTTCCGGGGACGCCGTTGCCTATAAGGTACATCCGCTCTCGACTAAATTTCATTGGATGGCGATGTTCGCTGGGGATAACTTAACGCACATAATGCCCGTTATCTCCCGTATTCAGATCGCTTTCACATCACTCACCGAAGATTCTAATAGAGCAGAGTTGATAAAGCGTGTTGCCCAGGCTGCGTATCAAACTGAGCGGATGCAGTTTGCACAAGACCTTGTGCTAGCTCCATTGGGAATGAATCTTGAGGGGTTTCTGAAGAATTCGGAGTGGAGAACTGAATCGCTTGTGAGCCGCTTAGAGACAGTCAGCATCGAATGCGATTTTCTTATTGCGGGTTTTGATTCCGACGGAGATGCTTCGATATTCACAATCGAACACCCTGGTGTGGTTAGGGATCATGGCGTTACGGGGTGGGCGTCGATCGGGAGTGGCGCCTACAGCGCTACCAGCACGCTTCTCTATCATTCGGTCAATTGGGAGATGAAGGGGGCGAGGGTGTTGTATCACGTAGCGGAGGCGAAGTTCATGGCTGAATCCGCTTCGGGGGTCGGCAAACACACACACTTGATGTTTATACCTTCCGCAAGCAAGGTAAGCGGTCAGGAGTTATCTGATGAATTCATCGCCAGCATCAGAACTGCATGGGAAATAGAAGGCAGACCTCGCGTTCCTGAGGGCTATCTTAATATCATCGAATCCGCACTGAGGAAGTCGCCAGATCTAGTTTAGAAGCCCGATAATCTCGTGGCAGTGGCGTGTCCGTCAATCGCAAGAAAATTCAAACTGACCCACGACGCACAGGCGTGATAAAGCCGGGCTTGACAGGAAACTCCGCCATTCTCAGCTCGCTCAGATCTTCACGGCGATATCCGATCCCGCCGCCAGGTTATTTTGGCGAAGCTAGCGCAAGCGCATGCCAGCATATGGGACTCAGCGGACCCGGGTCCCAATGTCGCGCAGCGGTTTCTGCAAACACGTGAAAGTACTGGCGCATGCGGGCTGGTGAAAAGCACACTCAAGGGACACACTTCAACTTCGGGCCAAAGCTTTGCGCCCAGTAGCCCGGGGAGTTTAGAGTACGGGCGGTTTTGGCGCTGCGGATTCTGCCCAATCCAGATAGGAAATGAGGCCTAACACGGAAATGTGTGCTTTCATTGAGATTAAAGGCTTTTAATTGCCTCCTTGCAAAACAATTGTGAGTTCCTTGTGTATGATCTACCTGAGACGAGTAGCCCTCGTAGCGCTGTACAAATCACAAGGAGATTTGCCCAAATGAAAAAATTGATGGTTCTGGCCCTCGGCCTCGGTATCGCTTTCGGTTCCGCTTCTTTCGCGCAGGACAAGATGGACGACAAGAAGATGGACGACAGCAAGATGAGCAAGAAGAAGATGAAGAAAGGCAAGAAGAAGATGGACAAGATGGACGACAAAAAGATGTAGTCTTTCGCCTTCGGGCGACCGGACGAGCCGCGTAAGTCTCTCAGAAGTGAGTGACTTACGCGGCTTTTCTGTTTTTTGGGCAACGTGGGCGCGGCGGAACCCGTATTGTCTAGTAGGATGGAGATGTTTCCAACATGCACTTTTCCGTGAAGGGCGAATACGCGGTGAAAGCAATTTTCGATCTATCCTCGCAGCCGCTGGGCGCGCCGGTGAAGATTGCTGACATCGCCAAGCGGCAGCAGATTCCGCAGAAGTTTTTGGAGTTGATTCTGGCCAACCTGAAGCAGGCTGGATTCGTGGAAAGCAAGCGTGGCGCGGAAGGCGGGTATCTGCTGGCGCAACCTCCCGATACCATCACCGTGGGCAGCGTTTTGCGCTTTGTAGACGGGCGCAAAAATGATAAGGCGCGGGACCGGCGTCCGGCGGATTCCCCTTTCGGCGAACTTTGGGCGCGAGTGGAATGCGCCATTTCGCGAGAGCTGGATTCGGTGACGTTCGCCGCCATGTGCCGGGATTGGGCTGAGAAGAAGACGAAATTCGTACCCAACTGGGAGATTTAAACAATGTTTTACGCAGACAATTCTTTGAGCATCGGCAAGACGCCGATCATCAAGCTGAATCGCGTGGTGGAGGGTGCGGGGGCCACGGTGCTGGCGAAGATCGAGGGGCGCAATCCGGCGTATTCGGTGAAGTGCCGCATTGGCGCTTCGATGGTGTGGGACGCCGAAAAGCGCGGGTTGTTGACTCCAGGGAAAGAAATTATCGAGCCCACCAGCGGGAACACGGGCATTGCTCTGGCGTTCGTGGGGGCGGCGCGCGGGTATAAGGTGACGCTCACGATGCCGGAGACCATGTCTCTGGAGCGCCGCAAGGTGCTGAAAGTGTTCGGGGCGAATGTGATTTTGACGGAAGGCGCCAAGGGCATGAACGGGGCCATCGCCGTGGCGGAGAAGATGCTGGCGGAGGACTCGGGCCGTTATATACTGCTGCAGCAATTTAAGAATCCGGCGAATCCGGAGATTCACTTCCGCACCACGGGCCCTGAGATCTGGGACGACACGGAGGGCAAGGTGGACGTGTTCGTCAGCGGCGTGGGAACGGGCGGCACACTCACCGGCGTGGGGCGTTACTTGAAGCGGGAGAAGGGCGCGCCGGTGGAAATTGTGGCGGTGGAACCAACGGCAAGTCCGGTGATTACGCAGACTCGCGCGGGAGAAGCGCTGAAGCCCGCGCCGCATAAAATTCAGGGCATCGGGGCCGGATTTATTCCGGACAACCTGGACGTTTCGCTGGTGGATCGGGTGGAGCAGGTGACCAACGAAGAATCGATCGAGATGGCGCGGCGCTTGGCGAAGGAAGAGGGAATTTTGTGCGGTATCTCCTGCGGCGCGGCGGCAGCGGCGGCCATACGGCTGGCGAAAGAGCCGAAGTATGCGGGCAAAACCATTGTGGTGGTGCTTCCTGACGCCGGTGAACGGTACTTGAGCAGCATCCTGTTTGAAGGCATGTTCGAAAATTAAATTTTTTTTACTGATGCGGTAACCAACGGCGGACCACGTGTCGTCTTCTTTGCACATCCCCAATAGAGCGGGCGCGCTCACCCCTATCACCCAATCGCGCCCGCTCGTCCTTGCCGTTTTGGCGTTGTGGTTCGCGCTGATTTCGGCACGCGCCGCGGAGCCGTTTCGTCCCCCTTACACTTGCACGGAACAGGACCTGCAATTTGCGGGCATGACGTGTTCGGAAGCGGACCCGTGCCCCGTTTACCTGGAAATTTCGCACGTTTACCCGCTGGGCCGGAAGCTGTTTGCTACGGGCAATATCCACTCGGCGCAGGTGACGCTGTATTCCATTCTGCTGGCAAGCGACGATAGCGGTGCCACTTGGCGCGAGGCGGTGGAGCGGGTGCGCGGCTCTGAGGTGGATCGGATTCAGTTCGTGAATTTTGAGACGGGTTGGGCGAGCGGGCAGCGCCTGACGCCTCTGCCGGGCGACCCGTTTCTGCTGATGACCACGGATGGCGGCAAGAGCTGGCGCAAGCAGGAAGTTCTGCCGGAAGGCAGCATCGGATCGATCCAGAAGATGTGGTTCGATTCGCCGCGTACGGGCATGCTGCTGATCGATCGGGGTGCATCTGATGGCGAGACGATGCGCTATTCGCGTTATGAGACGCTGAGCGGCGGGGGAAGCTGGATGGTGCGGGAATCGTCGGAAAAGCCACTGGATTTACCGGCGGCGAACGCGTCCATTGAAGAAGAGAATTGGCGCGTGCGCGGGGATACGGCGGCGAAGGTGCTGGTGGTGGAGAAGAAGACGGACGCGGACTGGGTACCGGTGTCGCGATTCGCGCTGGAACTGGCGCAGTGCAAGGGAGAGCCTGTTCCGGCCGAGCCTCCGCCACCACCTACAGCGGCACCCGCGACGGGCGCTGCGGGCGAGGCGAAGAAAGACTACGTGGAGGAATTTCACCTGGGACCCGCGCCGGGGGAAGCGCCCGCCAAGAAGAAGAAAAAGCCGAAATGAGGCGGCACGCGGCCATCGAGCTGGAACTGTTCCGCAATTTGTTCGTTTCTATTGCGGACGAAATGGGCGTGGTGCTGCGGAAGACGGCCTTTTCGCCGAACATTAAAGAGCGCCGCGATTATTCCTGCGCTGTGTACGATGCCGGCGCGGAAACGGTGGCCATGGGCGATCATATGCCCGTCCATCTGGGTGCCATGCCGCTTTCGGTGCGCCATGCGATTGAGGCGTTTGAGTTGCGAAGAGGCGATACGGTGATCCTGAACGACCCGTTTCGCGGCGGCACGCACCTGCCGGATATTACGGCGGTATCGGGTGTATTTTTCGGCGCGGCCAAGCGGCCGGCATTTTACGTGGCGAATCGCGCGCACCATTCGGATGTGGGCGGCATGAGCCCCGGGTCGATGCCGCTGGCGCGCGAAATTTATCAGGAAGGGCTGCGCATTCCGCCGATGCTGCTGGTGCGCGCGGGCACGATGGACAGCGCGCTGTTGCGCCTGATTCTGGCGAACGTGCGGACGCCGCGCGAACGCGAAGGCGATTTGCGCGCGCAGTTGATGGCCAATGAACGCGGCGCGGTGCGCTTGCGCGAAGTGGTGACGCGCTACGGCGCCCCGCGTGTGAACCGCAACACCGCGGCGCTGAAAGATTACAGCGAGCGCATGACGCGGAATGCCATTGGACGCATTCCAGACGGCCGCTACGAGTTTGAAGATTGCCTGGATAACGATGGCATCACGGCGGAGCCGGTATGGATTCGCGCGGCAATCGTGATTGAAGGCGAGACGGCGCGGATCGATTTCACCGGCACCAGCGCACAGGCGGCGGGATGCGTGAACGCGAACTACGCGGTGGCGCTGGCGGCGGCTATGTACTGTTTCCGGTGTCTGCTGCCGGATCAGGTTCCGTATAACGCGGGGCTGTTGCGGGCGATTGAACTGCATGCTCCTGAAGGCACTGTGGTGAACGCGCAGGCACCGGCCGCGATGGCGGCGGGCAACGTGGAGACCAGCCAGAGAATTACGGATGTGTTGCTGGGCGCTTTAGCGAGGGCCTTGCCCGACCGCATACCGGCCGCCAGTTCCGGCACGATGAATAATCTGACGCTGGGCGGTTGGGATGCGCGGCGCGGGAAGGCGTTCGCTTATTACGAGACAATCGCCGGCGGCATGGGTGCTTCGGCATTGGGGGCGGGCAGGGATGCCACGCACTCGCACATGACCAACAGTTGGAACACGCCTACCGAAGCGTTTGAGCATGAATATCCGTTGCGGGTGCGAAGGTACAGCGTGCGGCGCGGTTCGGGTGGCGCGGGCTTGCATCGGGGCGGAGATGGCATTGTGCGCGAGATTGAATTTTTGGCCGCCGCGGATGTGACAATATTGTCGGACCGGCGCGAGCGGGGGCCTTACGGGCTGAATGGCGGCGAGGCCGGGGCGCCGGGGCGGAATACTCTGGTGACACGCGATGGTGACAAAGCGCTGCGGGGTAAGACGCGCCTCGAAGTGGCCGCCGGCGATGTGTTGCGGATAGAATCGCCAGGTGGCGGTGGGTGGGGTAAAGCGGAGTCAAACAATTTATGAGCGATGAACGAGTATTCGGATTTGCCACGCGGGCTCTGCATGCGGGCCAGATTCCCGACAAAGAAACAGGCGCGCGCGCCGTGCCGATTTACCAGACCAGTTCGTACGTGTTCGAAGATACCGAACATGCCGCGCACCTGTTCAGTCTGCAGCGGTTCGGGCATATCTATACGCGCATCATGAACCCCACCACGGCGGTGTTCGAAGAGCGCGTGGCGGCGCTTGAAAAAGGCGTGGGCGCGCTGGCGCTGGCCAGTGGGCAGGCCGCGCAGTTCATCGCCATTGCGAATCTTTGCGGAACCGGCGATGAGATTGTTTCGGCCAGCACCATCTATGGCGGCACGCACACGCAGATGGATGTGAGCCTGCGCCGGCTGGGGATTGCGACAACGTTCGTGGACCCCGATGACCCGGAGAATTTCCGCCGCGCGATCACTCCCAAAACCAAGCTGCTCTATTGCGAAACGTTGGC
>JBBROT010000057.1:0-13013 GCA_038229155.1 Bryobacterales bacterium
AGGTGACCCAACTGCCAACGCAGGGGCGGCCCATGCGTGTGTCACCGGTGTTGGCCATGAAAAGCGCCGGGCTGTGATTGTTGGACGTTGTGCGGAACGATTTGATGAAGGCCATCTTGTCCACATGTTGAGAAAGATGCGGGAACAGCGACGATGCCCACATGCCGCTCTGGCCATACTGTTTGAATTCGAATGGCGACTTGAGCAAGGGGCCGACGGCGTCATCGAAAAATCCGGTAGTGGCGTCGAAGCCTTCCAGCTTTTTGCCGTTGGCCCGGTCGAGCGCGGGCTTGTGGTCAAAGGTATCGATGTGGCTGGGACCGCCATTCATGAAGAGCCAGATGACGGCTTTCGCGCGCGCCGGAAAGTGGGGGGCGCGTGGCGACATGGGGTTCGAGCCAAGCTGAATATCCGCCGCGAGGGCGTGGCCGGTGAGCAGGGAGTTGAACGCGAGCATGGCCATGCCGCCGCCTGCAAGACCCAGGAAATCACGCCGAGATTGCGCGGGCTCAATTCTTCCGCAGCTTTCATTCATGACCAACACCTGTTTATCGGCATCATTCTATGTAGATAAATTCATTGCCGCTCATGAGGGCGGCACAGAAATCGGACAGAGCTTTCTTGCCTTCGGAGTCCGTGATAAAAGCTTCCGCGAGAGTTCTTTCCCGCCCCGATGGCGCTCTGCCATAGGCGATCCAATACGCCGAGCCGATGCGGTCTTCCTCTTGTTCGATACGGCTCGCGAACCCTTCCGCCATGCCGCGAAATTGTGCATCGTTGATGAAGACCAAGGACTGCGAGGGAGTTGTAGTGACGGCGCGTTCGCCCTGGCTGGACAGTGTGTCGGGCCAATCGAACATTTGCATGATGGGCACCAATTGGGTTCGTTTCACCGTGAAATAAATGCTGCGCCGCCGCATTTTTTCATCGAGCGTGCCCGGGCCGAACATGGTCGGGTCCAGCATTCCGCCCACGGCCAGGGCGTTATCGCGGATGGCTTCCGCTTCGAGTCGACGCGGCTGCCTGTGCCAGAGAAACTGGTTCTCGGAGTCGGCCTTTTCGTTTTCGGGCGAGGCGAGTTCACCCATTTTGTAGGATTCGCTCATCAGGATCAGCTTGTGGATGGGCTTCAAATGCCAGCCATTGCGGATCAGCTCCGTGGCGAGCCAATTCAGCAGCTCCGGGTGAGTGGGGCGGTCGCCTTGCGAACCGAAATCGTTTGTGGTGGCGGCGATGCCGCGTCCGAAATAGTGCTGCCAGAGGCGGTTGACGACTACGCGGGCCAGAAGCTGTCCGGCTCCCGCATCGGTATCGGTAATCCATTCGCTGAGGGCCGCGCGACGGCCGGATGTTCGTGGGTCTTTCGAGGCACTCGGCCAGCGATCGTTGTTGTCGACTCGCGTGAGTACCTGCAAGAAGCCGAGGCCGGCTAAGCCTGTTTTCTGTTCCGCATCGCCGCGGTTGAGGAAGTACGTGTCGCTATACAAATCGGGAACCTTCTCGCTGCTGGTATGGAGGCGGATCGGCTTGATGTGTTCGCCTTCGCTGCCGATCATCACGGACCCGGACTCGAGCGGTACTTCGGAGCGCACGGTGGAGGTAAAGGCGCTCAGCATCCGGTAGTAATCGCGCGTGGGGATGGGATCGTATTTATGATCGTGACATCGGGCGCAGCCGACAGTGGTGGCGAGCATCGCGCTGCCGGTGGTGGCCAGCATGTCGTCCATTTCGTCATAACGAACGCGCTCCGCCTCATTGATGGTGATCTGCGTGGGATGCGCGCCGGCGACGAGGAAGCCAGTCGCTGCGAGGGCGAGGGGATTCGCGGGAGCAAGCTCATCGCCCGCCAACTGCCAACGCACGAACTGGTCATATGGCATGTCCTGGTTGAAGGCGCGAATCACGAAGTCCCGATAGTGGTACGCGAATTTGCGATCGGAATCGTGCTCGAAGCCGTGGCTCTCCGCGAAGCGCGCGATATCGAGCCAGTGCCGTGCCCAGCGCTCACCGAATTGCGGACGGGCGAGCAGGCTATCGATTAAATTCGGATAAGAATCGGGCGACCGGTCAGAGAGGAACGCGCGGATCTCTTCCGGGGCCGGCGGCAAACCTGTGACATCGAAATACAATCGCCGGATGAGGGTGAGCTGGGAAGCCCGGGGCGCGGGGGTGAGGTGCTTCTCTTTCTGTTTTGCATGAACGAAGCCATCGATGCTGGCGCTTTGGGGAAAGGTCCGCTGAAGAGGCGCGTAGGCCCAGTATTCGCGATCGGAAGGGGTGACCTGCAGTGCTGTTGCGCGTTTGCGAGTTTGATCGGCAAGGGGCTGATCGTAGGCCGCGCCAAGCTCGATCCATTTGGCGATTTGCGCGATGGCTTCATCGGGCAGCGGCGGTTGCTGTGGGGGCATGAAGGGCCCTTCGCGATGGGCCAGGTAGGTCAGAATGCGGCTCTTTTTCGGATTGCCGGGAACGACCGAAACACCGATAGCTCCACCAGCGAGCAGACCTTCGCGCGTGGTCAGGTTGAAGTTCGAGCGCGCCTTTTCGCCACCGTGACACTTCACGCAGTTCTCCATCAAGAGAGGGCGTACCTGATTCTTGAAGAGCGTGAGGCTCTGGACCATGCTCTCCGAGTGGGCGTCCGCTGGGCAGACGCGCGCGAAGACCAGTGCCGCGGCGAACAAATAGCACGCGCGCGAACCTTCAGTCACCATGGTTGGCCACCGCCGACGACAGGGCTGGCTTGAAAGCCAACCACCGTGCCCAAGCCACTTCGGCGTACATCGCGACGCCCCGCACGACACAAACGATGCTCAACGCGAAGAACAGGCCGAAGACAATGTGGAACGTCATGAGGAGCCCATAAGTTGCGGCAACCGAGGCTCCGAAAAGCACCTGGGCGCGTGTGCCGGAGGGCGTGGTGGCGGGATCGGTGACCATGTAGAACGTATAGAGAATGAAGGCGAGCCCGGTCATGGGCCCCAGCGCCGCCGCAAACGAAGAGGCGAGGAAAACGTGCCGCAGGAAGGCTTGCAACACGAAAGCCGAGAGCCATGCGGCGATCAGTGGCAGCCGGTGTGTGAAGCGCCAGTTCAGGAACGAACCCGAGCAGAGGATCACAGCCGGCAAGAGCCAATCGCCATACTTATCCAGGTTTTCAGTAAACATGTAGGGCGGCGAAATTCCCACCCATGAGAAGCAGAGCAAGGTGACGCTGATGCCGAAGTTGGAAGGATTGAAGAAGTGCCGGCCGCCCCATGACGCGGGTGCGCGAAAAATGGATTTCGAGCCGATGGCGAGGGCGGTTGCGAAGACCGTGGGCCAGAGCCTTTCATTGGTGTAAAGCAACATGGAAACGGCGAGGGCGCTGATATGGGCGGAGAGCAGAAAATCGACTTTCTTGCGGAAGCCGCCTTCATAGGCGGGCCGCCGCCCGGAGGTTACGGAGCCGACCCATTCCAGCAGAAATTCCATGGTGTACGCAGCCGCCAGGGCAACGAAGGGTTGGGCCCAAGATTGTTCGAATCCGAATACCGTATGGCCGAGAATATTGAGCGTGGTGATGGCGGCGGCAAAGCGCCGTAGCCCACCCAGACGATCCTGCGTAACGATGGGAGCTCCCACTAGAGCACCTCCTTATTCAAAGTGACCTTAAAGCGGCCCGGCGTAAATTGACGAAGCTGTTCATGCACCCCCGCGCTATCGCGCCACTTGAGCGAAACTCGCAAGGCTTCGGAAGCGGGTAGCGCACCCAGACCGAAATGAATGTCCGGACTACATTTGCCCGAATGACCGGTACCGCCATCGACATGCGCCACCATCTTGCGGCCGTTCGGAAGAGAGAGCGTGCCCACCGCGCCAATGACCGGGCTTCCCTTCCCGTCAACCACCCTCAATTCCAGGAAAGAGCCAGGCTTGGGACTTTCATTGCGATAGAAGAATGATGTGGCCCACTGATTCGCGACGGCATAATCGAGGCGGCCATCGCCATCCACATCGGCAACCGCGATGCCTCGCGAGATCTGCGGCTCACTCACGCCCAGCAGGTCGCCCACATCTTGAAAGCGGCCTTTGGAATCGCGCACGAAGAACGGATTGCCGCGCTTTCCACTCAGATCGTCACCCGGCTGGAGGTTGTGCCACGTGTTTGGATTCTGGAGCAACTGGTCGTTGGACATGGCCACTTCATGCAGTTCCGGCCATCGGTTGGTTGTGCCTTTCGCGAAACCCACGGCTTGTACCGCTTCGAGCTCGCCATCGTTATTGAAATCGGCCAGGCGCGCATCCCAACCCCAACTGCTGCGGGAGACACCGAGCGATTCGCTCTTATCGACATAGGGCGCGATGCCCTTGAAGAAGAGCTCGGGGTGCCCGGTGCTGACGAAGAGAAAATGGCTCTCCTCCAACGCGTAAGGACCCGCGATATTGCTGACGTAGATATCGGGGTAACCATCGCCGTTGATGTCGGCGAAATCGACACCCATGCCTTTGAAGGAATCGTGACCCAGCACTTTCGAACTGGGAGTGGTGAATGTGCGGCGGCCCTCGACGAGTGCGAACTTGAGATGCCCGGGGGTGGAGCGATTATGTAGCAGACGATCGGGGCCGAAATCGTTGGCGAAGTAGAGTTCGGGAAGCAGGTCGCCGTCGAGATCGACCGCGCCGGCCGCGAGTGTCCATCCGAAGGCGGAGACCGCATCCAACACGTTCGGCGCTTCAGTAAACTTTCCTGGAGCGGTCCAGAGGAACAGGTGCTTGGCACCGGAGTTGGCCGCGCGCGACATGGAATGTTGCATGTGCTGCGGCTCGGTATTGGTAGTGTCCAGAATTCTGGCTCCGTCGGGGAAGTAATTCGCGAGGACCAGATCGGGATGGCCGTCACCATCGAGATCGGCGAACGTGGCGGCGTTCGTGTACCAGCGTTGCGGCTCCGCGATTAGCTCGGTGGGCAGATAGCCGCCGTTCGCGTTGCGCAGGAAGACCACCGGCGCGCGGCCCCAATAATAAACCAGAAGATCCATGCGGCCGTCTTCATTGACATCGCCAGGCAGGCAGCCCATGGGGGCCATGGTCTTCGCGTCGTAAGGCAGGGGTGATGGATCCAGAACGATGGGGCTGTAGCGTTGCGGAGTTCCGGGCACGGGCGCGACCGTCACGCGATCGGCCCGCGGGTCTACCAAGCACATGTCATTCGAGAGGCCATCGCCGTCGAGATCGTTGAGCGCGATGGCGGCACCCACGGACGAGATCCATGCAGAGATGCCCTCCAGACTGGGATGCACGGCCCGCACACTTTTCAGGTCGCCTGCGGGCGTGGGCAGTTCCGACCGCGTGAACTTGAAGCGCGAGGCCAGTTCTTCGCGGGAGGATTCAGAGATACCCGGCAAGCGGGCGAATCCATAGAGCGCCGCGATGAGCGCCAGGGCGGTAAGTCTTCTTGCTTGAGAAGCCAGAAAGGGAGAACGCATTTGTATCAGCACCTCGGTGAGGAATGAATGCAGTACGAATTAAATGGTCATGGCCAGGCGGCGGCCACCACCGTACCTGGCCGCGATGAGAAAAGGCTTCGATTCTTTTAGAAACTCGCAATCGGGGTAGAGCTGTTTGCAGATGCCATCGAAGACGACCATCGAAAGAATGGTCATGATGAATTTGGTGGAGCCTCGCACGCCCGCTGTTCGCTGCAGACCGATGAGTTGGTAAACAAATGCTGAGACCTCGAACTCGCTGGATTTGAGAGCGGAGTGGCGAGCGATTAGTTTTTGCATTTCAGATTCGAAGGCGGGGCGCGAGTAGCGTGGAGAGAAGTATGCGGCGTTGTCGTGAACGATGCGGGCGCATTCTTTGCCGTCGTTATTCGCGAGAGCGAAGAAGAAATCTGTGAAGTCGCGACGGTCTTTGTCTGAAAGGCGGGCGATCAGGCCCGTGTCCAGAATGACGAGTTCACCCTGGTTTCGCGGAAAGACATTGCCCGGGTGCATATCGGCATGAACGAAGCCATTGAGAAAAATCATGCGATAGAGAGCGCGGAGGCCGGCGAGCGCGGTGACTTGTTTCTGGTAAGGCGTAAGCGCGTTGCCGCCCACTTTTTGCAAGTCTTCCATGAATTCCATGACAAGAACATCGGCGGTGCAGAGATCGTCGATCAACGCCGGTATGCGGATTCGCTCGATAGCGGCAAAGTCACGCCGCAACCTTCGGTTGTTCTCCGCTTCGATGGCGAAATCCAATTGTTCGCGGATGGGAGTTGCGATCTCTTCCACCAGATCCACCAGCGGCACCACTTTCATAAACGGCAGCGCTGCCACGGCACCGGCGCACGCGCGGATGAGTGCCATGTCGCGATCCACCTGGAGAACAATGCCGGGGCGGCGGATTTTTACGGCGACGCGTTGGCCGGTGCGGAGAGTGGCGGTGTGTACTTGGGCGATGCTGGCGGCGGCGATGGGTGTGAAATTAAAATTCGAGAAGAGGAACTCTGCTTTGCCGCCATATGCGTGAGCCAGGATCTTCGAAACTTCTGCTTCGGAAAACGGGCGGCTTTTATCTTGCAAGCGGGCCAGGGCGGACGCGAGTTCGGGACGAATCAGATCCGGCCGCGAGCTGAGAATCTGGCCCATCTTGACGAAAGTGGGTCCCAAGTCTTCGCATAGCAGTGCAAGCTCTTCACCCGCGATACACAGCGGGCGCGCGCTCCTGGCGATGCCCGCGTGCCAGACCAGACGCGAAGCTAACCTGAGCGAACGGTATGCCAGATGGCAGGAATATTGCGCCAAACGGATTCCATGTTGTGTGAGTGCTTTCATTGGCCGGAGGAAAACGTGCGGGCTGAAACGACAATCGGCAGCCGGCCTGGAGGAGGTCCTCCGGGCCGGCTGCCGTAAGTATGCGAGTGAGTAGCTTTAGCGCCAGTCGCTGACGTGGCGGCCGGGTTCGTCGGGCCGACCATCGCCATCGGAATCCACTTCACCTTTGGTGGTGGCGTGGGAATCCAGATAGTTCAGATCGACGATACCATCGCCGTCCCAATCCACCACCTTGCCCTTGAAACGGCCGTTCACGAAGCCGTTGGTCTTGGCGCCCACGATGGGATGATGCAGCGTGGAGAGGATGGAATTGCCGGGGAAGAAGAACTCGCCGCCGTTGTTTTCGATGCGATCGAGGTTCACGTACGACCAGCCCTGGAAGAGGCCGCGAACGTACTCGATAGCCATGCGGTCCTTGACCTTCATGTCCTCATTCAGAAACCACTGGCCCTGACGCGCGAAGGGCACAATCACGTTTTCCACCACGCCCTGCGACGTATCGTTGGCTTTGCCGGAGAGGAAGATGGGTCGCTTGGTCTGCGTTTCGAAGTAGAAGTTGCCCTGGGTGGGATCGGACAATTCGGTGAAGCCGCGGAAGAGGAACGCTTCGTGATGAGTCTTGCCGTCTTCGCGAAGACCGTTCAGGGTCTTGGCTACGACGACTTCGTCATCGCGCGTTTCCATGTTGTTGCAGGCCAGTGCCTGTCCGAATACCCGCTTGAGCATCTGCGGGCTGAGCAGCAGGTGGCCCCACATATCGTGGCCAGCGCCCAGCTTGATATAGATGTTGCAGGTGATGTGCAGGTAGATGGTCTGATCGAAGGTCTTGCCTTCGCGGTGCTTGTATTCGCGGGGCACGCGGAAGTCATCGGCGGACCAGCCCTTCTCCCAAGCGAAGACACGCGCCCATTCGCGAACGCGATGGTCTCGGTCATTCATCAGCGAGAGGCCGATTTCACGGCACTGTTCATCCTCTAGCCATTCGAGCGCCCAGAGAAGGTTGACGCGCAGATCGGTGTCCTTGTCTTCGAACAGCGCGGTGGTGATCACCGGCAGTGCGTCGGCGCCGTTTCTGGCCAGGTACTGATAGAGCGCATGCTCTCGCAGTCCTGCATCCTCAAGAGTTCGTCCGTCGTAAATCAGTTGCTCGTCGGAACGTTTCTCCAGGTTGATCGAGACACGCGACACCATATCTTCGAAGCGTACTGTCGGATCGCCGAGTAGGAGATTTTCTTTCCCTTTGAAGGTAAGCTGTTCTCCGGAAATACTTGCCGTTTTGATCATGGTTTCTCCTTTTCCGTTCAGGGTCGAGGTGAGAGATGAAGACCGAGTTCCCCAACGAAATCTAGTTTTACTTTGAATAGCGAAAGAGCGCCTTCTCTGAGGTTGCGAAATTATCGGTGACTTCCAAGCAACCCGGGGCGCTCTCCGGAAACAAGTAAATAAGCCAGTTTGTTCTGACGAAACGCTTCCAGATAGACGCGACCTACGTCGATCCATCCGCGGTAAACCGCTTCGCCTTCCGAGGACACAATGGTATCGCGATGTTTGCGCAGAGCGCCCTCGATTTTTTCAGAAGCCCGGATTGCCAGATGCGTGAGATCTTCCACCGCAACATTCTGGAAGCCGGCTTCTTCGAACAAGAATTCATATTGGGGAATGTCATAAAGGCTGAGCATTCCATCCACGTCCCACGCGAAATCGCGAACCTGTTTCGTGACAGCCGTCCCAGCGCCGATGGTGGCGACCATCAGGGGACACGCGGGCGCGAGATTTTCGAGCGAACGCCGCAGTGTTTCGCGAACATCGGGCAGCAGCATCATGGCGTCGACTGAATAGACCAGGTCCATAGGGTGCGGCGCGGTCCACAGGGTGCAATCGGCTTCTGTGATGCGTACCAGCCGGGAGATCTCATCGGGGGCTATGGCGAGCCGCTCACGCGCTTTCTTAACCTGCTTGCCATTCCATTCCACACCCACCACGTTGACGCCGAAACCGCCAGCCAGATAGCGGCAGATGGCACCCTGGCCCGCGCACAGCTCCGCAACCTGCTTGCCGGGTGCCAGATTGGCGCGGCGTGCGATAGTCTCCGCAACGGTGACGCCGCCCAGGTTGATAAATTCCCAACCTTCGTGAGCACCCTCATAGACGGCGAGGTTCCAGACCAGGCCGGAGGTCTCATCGTAGATCTCGCTATTTTTCTCGCGAATCTCAGCGGTTACTTTTGTCGATTCATTCACGGGACTGCTCCTGTGAGGCGGAGTTACTTCGCTGCTGGAAGAACTTCTTTGATGGATGCGCTTGCTCGCGTGATCAGCCAGCGTTGGTTCGGCTGGCCAGGGTAATACTTATCGAAGATCAATGTTTCCGCGGTTTCGGTGACGCTGGGTTTGCCATGGCTGCTGGTTTCAAAGTGGCCGCGATACTTCATCCAGCCCATGCGTCCATCAGGCGAAACGCGCACCTCCACATCGCGCAGCGCCATGGAGGTGAGCACCAGATCATCCTGCTTCAGCAGCTTGACGTACTTCTCTTTGTTGTAGGCTTCGGCGTTGTCCGTATAGATTTCGAAATCGCTGGCCATCAGATCGGCGACGGCGTCCCAATCCTGTTTTCTGGCGGCATCGAAGAAGCGATCCATCACGCGCTTGATGGCGACGGAATCGGTGGGCGCATCCTCCTTCGAGCGCGCGGCACTGGAGGCACAGCCAGCGTTGGTCAAGAGTGTCCCGGCAACCAGCAGAACCAAGTGCGGCGCGAAGCGTGAGTTCATGGAATTACCTTTGCGATGCTTTGCTAGAGAGTACGCGAGCGGGCCTGGCGTAAGTCTGTTCGCCGGTTAGCGATTTCAGAAAGGCCACCAGATCGGCCTTTTCTTGCTTGGTAAGAGCGAGCGGCCGCATGGCGGCGTCGAGCCTGGGACTCTTCGTTCCGCCGCGATCGTAAAATTCCACGACGTCTTCCAGCGTGGCCAGACTGCCATCGTGCATGTACGGCGCGGTTTCGGCCACGTTTCGAAGCGAGGGCGTCTGGAACAGGCCAGTCTGTTCGCCGGTGCTGATGCTGCCCAGGCCGATATCGTCAAACGTGCCGCTGCGCGTGTTGTAGCCGGCACCGGTGACGTGATATTTGAAATCGAGGAAGAGTGCATTTTGTTCTCCGATGGAGTGGCACTTGGCGCATCCTCCTTTTGCTTGAAAGACAGCTAACCCGCGGACGGCTTCTTTCGAAAGTGCCGTTCGATCATGCCCGTAGTAATAGCGGTCGAAGGGCGAGTTCCCGGAGAGCAGCGTTCTTTGATACGAGGCGAGCGCGAAGGAGACATCGTCGAACTCGATCGTTTCGACACCCATCACTGATTTGAAAAGGGCGACATACTCCGGCTGTTGCGAAAGATAAGCCGAGACCTTGTCGACGTAATGGAAGTTCATTTCATTCACCGAGCTGATGGGGTACTTGGCGAAATTTTCCAAGGTGGAAGCGTAGCCATCCCACTGCAACAGCGGCCGGAATGAAACATTCAAGAGCGAAGGCACATTACGTTTCGTCTCACGGCCGAAGACGCCGATTCCCCGCAGCTTACCGTTCGTGAAACTCTTCTCCGGCACATGGCAGCTACTGCAGGAGACTTCCCCGGTGCTGGACAGGTTCGCATCGAAGAAGAGCTTGCGGCCCAGTTCCACCATCTCCGGCGTGGAAGCGCGATAGCTGGGGCCGGGAACCGAATTCGGCAGGCCCAGAACGTTGAGGCGCGTAACCGATCGATTGCGCTTGAGAAGCGCGGCGACCACGCCGGGCTTGTCCGATAGATCGGCTGTGCCACTGCTGAAGTAGATTCCCCCAGGTGCCGGTTTTCGATTCGAAAGGCGGCTGGCGATGATCAGGTTCACACGGAACTTCGCGGCGAACTCGCGGCATAGCGCGCCCGCTTCATCGGCTTCGCCGTCGGGCCAGCCGGCGGCTATGAGAATTGTATCGGCTCCACGATCCGCAAGTCGCGGAACACCGGTTCGTATGTCACCACCGGAAAGGACGCCGATGCGGAGGCCGTCGATATCGATGGTGTCCTGAACGTCGCGAAAATCGCCGCGCGCAATCTGGCCCGATTCATCCTGGGTCACCATCACCTTGTTCGAAAGATGGACCACTTCTCCCGCCGGGCTGAAAAGCGCCACTTGCAGGTGGTAGCCCTTGTCGCCGTCCTTCTTCGGGAGACCGGTGACGAGCCATATTTTTGAATCGTGCGCGAGCTTCTTGCAGTAAAGGTAGTCGGCTTCGGTGGCCCGCTCCCCGGCGGGTGTGGATAGCGAAGCGGGGCTCAGAGGTCCGGATAAAGCCAGTTCGGGGGCCACAATAAAGCGGGCCCCCTTTTCTCTGGCTTGCCCAACCAGCCGCGACAGGCGGTATTGATTAGCCTGGCGATCATGGGATGGGGCGAACTGGATAGCTGCAAAAATGTCACTCGGCGTGGCGGCCGCCGAGGCGATGCTCAAGGCGGCGCAGAACGCAACGACGAAACGAACCCAATTTCCGTGCGGAGCTTTGGTGGACATGCGATTGAACCTGCCTTAGGCAGCGTCAGTCTGGGAAAGGTTGACCTGGTGGAGCGACGGCATAACAGTCCGGCTGAAAGGTGCCGGGGCAAAGATGCTCTTCCAGTGAGCACGATAGACGAAGGCGAGATAGAGTTCCAGCGCAACGGCAGTAAAGCCGAACACGGCACCGTTGCGATCCAGTAGTGCGTGATAGAGCCCTATGTTCAGCGCGATGGGAGCCAGCAGCAGAAGGGCGAGCGGCACGAAGCGGCCGGAGAGCAGCAGGATGCCGCAAAAGATTTCCACTATCTTCACTAACAGAAACAAATAGCCGGTGGCCAGGAGAGCAGTGAGGAAGGCCGTGCCTTGCGGCGTGGAGGACGGCTCCGGCAGAAACGATACAAAGTAATCCATTCCGAATGTCAGAAGAACCAAGCCAAGCGTTACTCTCGCTATCAGGTTTACGTATTGCATCGAATTACTCCTTGGGAAGTAAAGAGCGGTGCCGCGAACTGAACGTACTGCCTTCAGCTCACGGCACCGCTCTTGGTTACCGCTACTAGCTCTTGTACGAATAGCGGCGGATCACGGTCTTTCCAGACAAGCTGTCAACAGTAACCAGGCTGAGGAAAGCGGGACCGCCTTTTCCATCCTGCGCGCGGGCGATAGCGGAATGGACTCCATCCAGCTTCATGCGCGACAGGACGTGGCCGGAATTCTGATCGATCAGGCGCAATTCGCTGAAGGAACCCGGATCCCAACCGCTGGCCCAGGTGCAGAGCCAGTCGGTGCCTACCTTCGCAAGGCCCATCGCGCTCTCATCGGACCACAACGTTCCCGTCACCTTGCCCGTCTTCACGTCCACCAGGGCCAAGTGAGGGTGGCCGACATAGAGCTGAGCGATCAGCACGCCGCGCTCTTTGTCGTAATCGAGACCGCCCGCCGGAGAAGGCAGCGGATAGCGGGCGAGAATTTCGCCGGTCTTCGGATTGGCCTTCAGAATCTCAGCGGAGTTCGTGGTGGCGGCATAAACAAATCCGTCCACGAAGGTGAGGCCGCCGAAATCATCGTCCGCCAGTTTCACGGAGTTCAGCACTTCTCCTTCGCGATTCACGGTCATCAGCGTGCCGCGATACTGCAGGGGCAGCATGGACTTCTGTCCGTAGCGATAAGGGGGCTTGCGATTGGCGAGAACGTAATAGAGGTTCTGATCCGTGGGGTGCGGATAGATTCCGGAGAGCTCAGATTCCAGACCAGGAGTCTTGTACTCATCGACGAAGTTCACTTTCGCCGCCAGCGCCGCATCCACAGCCTGCTGATCTGTCTTCAGCTCGGTCTTGACGGTGGGAGCCTTCGGCCCAACCGACATGTGCCACTGGATCCACTTCCATCCGTCCGGATACTTGACGGCAACGGCCGTCCCGAACAGCTTGTCCACGCGCTCCGTCTTACCCTGCTTCACCAAGTGAACCGAGCACTCTTCCGTGCATACGCCGAAGGTGGCGGTGGCCCGGCAATTCATTTTTGGCATTTCCATTTCGTAGTTTTCGCCCACGTTCGCGGTTTGGGTATCGACGCCCTTCATGAAGGCGATGATCTCCTCGCGCGAGCGCAGAGTGACTGGCGTTTTATTATCGGCGCCAAGCTCGAAAGTAACGAGGACATCGTCGCC
>JBBROT010000058.1:0-12985 GCA_038229155.1 Bryobacterales bacterium
CCCGATCTTTCATGGTGGCCTGCCTGGTATGGCGGCATCCCGTTCCAGAATTCCTACCCTCCTCTGCTGCATTACTTGGTGGCGCTGTTCGCCGGATTGACGAAGTTTTCGGTGCCGCGTGCGCACCACATTGTGACTGCGGTGTTCTATTGCCTGGGACCGGTGTTTGCATTCTTACTGGTGAACCGGCTTTCGAAGCGGCCCGTGGCGAGCTTCTTCGCGGCGCTGTCTTACACGGTGCTCACGCCTTCCGCTTTCCTGGTGCACGCCGTCGCGGTCGATATGGGCCACCCGCTGCGGCCGCGGCGTTTAGGAACGCTGATCGCTTACGGCGACGGTCCGCATCTGGCCGCGCTGGCGCTGGTGCCGCTGGCTCTGTATGCGCTCGATGTTGCGCTCACACGCCGCACTGCCCTTCGGTTCGGCGGTGCAGTTCTGGCCATGGCGGCGGTGGCATGCACCAATTGGCTTGGCGCGGTCGCGCTCGCGATTCTGATTCCGTGTTACCTGGCCACCATGCGTCACTGGCGCGATTGGTTTGTGACGGGCGGGATAGGCATCGCGGCGTATGTGGCCGTTGCGCCGCTACTGCCCCCGTCTTTGATCCGCACGATTCAATTCAATGCGCAGACCATTGGCGGCGATTGGAGCAAGGCTCCCGCTGCGCTGGCGCGGTACGGCCCGTTCCTGCTGGTGGTGTTGGTGCTGCTGAGGTTCGGGATGTCGCGCCTGAAGGCACCGCCGTACCTGCAAATGCTGGTGCTGGCAACGGCGACTTTCGGCTTCATTAGTTTGAGCTTTGCGTGGTACGAAATCGCGATGATTCCGCAGCCTGACAGGTATCTGCTGGAACTGGATCTGGTTCTGACATTCACTCTGGCGATGGCCGCCTCGCTTCTGCCGCGGCGAACGGCGACGGTGCTGGCCGTGCTGCTTTGCGCGTTCAGCGTGGAGCAACTGTATCGCGGCAACCGCTATGGACGCGGCCTGATCAAGCCTGTCGACATCGCGACTACGGTGGAATACCGCATCGCGGATTGGTGCGATCGCAATCTGCGCGGTGCGCGAGTGATGGTGCCCGGCAGCATTCAGTTCTTCTTCAACGCGTTTACGGAGACCCCGCAGTTGGGCGGCGGCTTCGAAAATGGCGTGGTGAATTACGTGGACCGCATTGCGCAATACCAGGTGCGGAGCGGCGACGGCGTCACTCCCGTGAACGATGTTGCGGTTTCGGTGCTGTGGTTGAAAGCGTTCGGCGTGCAGGCGGTGGCGGCGGGCGGGAAACAGACGCGCGAGTATTTTCATGCCTTCGTCAATGGGGCGAAGTTCACCGGGGTGCTTCCGGAACTCTATCGCGATGGTGACGATGCCGTGTACAGGGTGCCTCTTCGCGGCACTTCGCTGGCGCATGTGATGGCCCCTTCGCAACTGGTGACGCATCGGCCGGTGAACGGAATCGATCTGGTGGAATTGCGGCGCTATGTGGAGGCCCTCGATGACCCGGCTTTGCCCGAAGCGCAGTTCGTTTGGCGCACGCAGCATTCGGCTGAAATACTGGCGGATCTTGCGCCGGGGCAGGTGGCGCAGGTACAGGTGACGTATCACGCGGGCTGGCACGCGACAGTGAACGGGAAGGCCGCGCGCTTGATTCCGGATGGCCTGGGTTTCTTCGCCATCGCACCGGATTGCACAGGCCGGTGCAGGATGGAACTGGTCTATGATGGGGGTCGTGAACAGCAAATCGCGCGCGTTGCCAGTGCCCTTCTCTTCCTATGCTGGTTAGTTTGGGCGGGCATGAGTACCAGGTGGCGGAAGGTGCCATCTACGGGCTCATAGGCGACGCCGCAGATATTCAGGCAGCAGGGGCGCTGGTATCGAATCATGCTCTCGCGCTGCTGCCGCGCTTCGAACGTGAACAGGCTATAGCGGAGCTGGAACAGGTTCGCCGCGCGGGGGGTACCGTGGTGCTGCTCTCGCACGATGAAGGGTTGCTCGAACGCCTGGCCGATGAAGTCTGGTGGATTGCGGACGGCAGGTTGCAGGACAGAGGCGCGCCCGGCACGGTACTGGCCAAGTATCGCGCGCACGTTGCTCATCGCCTTCGGGAAGCAGCAGATAATTCCGTTGTGCTTGCACCGTCGATGAGGCGGGGCGATGGACGCGCGTCTGTCGAGAAAGTGGAACTGCTGGGCGCGAACGGTCAGCCGACAGCGGCGTGGGAGAGCGGCGAAGAGGCCGCGATTCTGGTGAGCGTTCAATTCGCGCAGGAAGTGGCGGACCCGGTGATCGGCATCCTGATCCGGACCCGTATCGGCCTGAATGTGTATGGCACCAACACGGAACTGGAGCAGCTTCACTTCGGGCCGGTGGCGGCGCATCACGCGGTGCAGATCAGTTTTTCGTTCGCCTGCCAGCTTTGCCCGGGCGAATATACGCTTACGGTGGCTTCGCACGATCCAGACGGGACCTGGCACGATTGGCTGGAAGACGCGGTGGCGTTTACGGTGTTCGACAAGCGCTATACGGCGGGCGTGGCTAACCTGCGGGCGAGAGTGGATCTAGCGGAACGCCAGAACATATAATAAAGAAATGTTTTGGCTGGCACTGGTTGCCGCGGCTGCTTGCGGAGCGCTGCTTGTGTGGGTCATTCTGCGGGAAGAGAATATCAAGCTGCGTGAGCGGTTGGCTTCGGCCACAGCTTCGCGGGAGCAGGTCTCGACGGAATTTCGCGCGCTGGCCGCGGATGCATTGCGCGGTAATAACGAGCAGTTCCTTCACTTGGCGGAATCCACCCTGGAGCGGAAGCAATCTGCGGTGGACGAACTGGTGCGGCCTTTGAAGGCGTCGCTTGAAAAAGTGGACGCTCACATTCACGCCATGGAAGTGCAGCGCACGGGCGCTTACGCCACGCTGACGCAGCAGGTGCGCACCATGGCGGAGACGCAGGTGAAGCTCTCCGATGAAACGCGGCGGCTGGTGGAGGCGCTGCGGACGCCGGCGGCTCGCGGCAGGTGGGGAGAGATTCAACTGAGGCGCGTGGTGGAAATGGCGGGCATGCTGGCCTATTGCGATTTCACGGAGCAGCAAACCGCGGGGCCGGAAGGCAACCGCATTCGACCGGATTTGATTGTGCGGCTGCCCAATGAAAAGCGCATTGTGGTGGATTCGAAAGTTCCGCTGAAGAGCTATTTGGAATCGCTTGAGGAGACCACGGAAGCGGGGCGCGCGGTGAAGTTGAAACAGCACGCGGTGCAGATTCGCAACCACCTGCGCAGCTTGAGCGAGAAGGCCTATTGGGCGCAATTCCAGCCCGCGCCGGAGTTCGCGATTCTGTTTCTGCCGGGAGAAATTTTCTTCAGCGCCGCTCTCCAGCAAGATCCGGAACTGATTGAGTTCGGAGTCAACCAGAATGTGATTCTGGCCACGCCCACTACGTTAATCGCGCTGCTGAAGGCGGTTGCGTTCGGGTGGAAGCAAGACCAATTTACAGAGAACGCGAAGGAAGTGCTGGATCTGGGCTGCACGCTGTATGAGCGCATCCGGCTGTTTACGGAGCACTATAACGAGATCGGCAAGAACCTGAACCGCGCGGCGACGGCTTACAACAAAGCGAATAGTTCGCTGGAAGCCAGACTGCTGCCCGCCGCGAAACGGTTCGAGGCGTTGGGCGTGGGCAAAGGCGAACCGATGCCTGAACTGGTGGAAGCTGAACAACTGCCCTGGACGCTGAGAGCGAGTTGAGAGGCGAACTAGGTGCGTTCTTTGGAATCGATGATGAACGTGGGCGTCAGGCCGGCGGAAGTGGAGAAGGCGCTGGCGTTAGCGGCGCTCACCCAACTGGAACAGCCAGAGACTTTCCCGAGAAACACCTGCGGGTGAACATCCACCTGCATTTCTTTAAATTCCAGGTGGCCGTAATTCAGCATGGGGAAGAGGAAGCGCGCGGCTTCCACGGTTTCCTGCACCACGTAGGGCGTGCGCTGCGCTTGGCGGACGGAACGTTCCCAGGCCGTCTGATCCTGCGCGGCACCGACGAAGGTGGGGTCGTCGCCGGAATCGTCATTGGGCTTTAAGACGAGAGTTTGGCGATTTTGATGGATGAAATCGATCAGATTTACCTGATCGGTGCCGTGGCTGGTCATGCCGGCCTTCACTAAGCGGGTCCAGGGCAGGTGATCGCGAATCGCTTTGCGTTCGAGCGGGGGAAATTTCGCGGTCAGGGCATCGTCAGTGAGCAAGCTGAACATGGAACGCTTCTGCGCCAGTTCAGAGCGGAAGCTGTTGACCATGCAGACTTTCTTATCGCGATAGGCGGCCACCAGCGGGTGCGAGAGGTTGAATTTCACCAGAAATTCCTGCACGCCGAAGCGCCGGTAAATCAAGTTAATCGCGAAATTGCCGGCGCGCAGGACACCATTGCGATATTCGAGCTGCTCCGGAGAGACAATTTCGCATTGAAAACCTTCTTTGCGGAAGAAATCACGGAAAAGTTCGAACTCACTGGAGCCGGAAGGATTCTTAAACTCCAGAATGGCAATATGCGGCTTGCCGGGTCCGCCGAATTGTTTGTAGGCTTTCAGTAGAGCAGCCAAAAAGGGGCGCTTGCCACCGACGCGCGTCAGATTGTAACGGCGGCGGAACTCTTTTACCGGGGGACAATCGTAGAAAATATCGCTTAAGCCTTCGGAGTATGCGACTCCGGTGGGCGAATCCGGGTTGTACTGCATGACGTGCAGCGAACCGTTGTTGATCTGAAGGTCGAGTTTGGAAGATACTTCGGGCACATCGTACCCGGGGTCGATAGCGGCGAGCATCTTTTCGGCCGGCAATAATTGCATGCGGGCGAGCAGAGCAGGCGAGGCAAGCACCATTTTCTGCATCCGATCAATGGCAGACATGAGTGCTTCCCCGGCTTTTACCAGAGAATCATACTGTTTCTGTGTGACGAAATTCGGACGCAGGAATGGACAGAGAAGCCGGCCTCCACTGGAGAGGTTTTCGGATTCCATCTGTTGCTGTAATACTTTCACCCACGATAAATCGCGGTAGGGCTCAGATTCGAGTATGCGGTGATACCGGGCGATCGCTTCGTTCAACTGTGACATGCTTCGTCATCAACCATTTCCAGTATCAGTATGGCACGATTTTTGGCAAGCCGCGTGCTAAGCGACGGCAAAAGCGGCTCTAAGTCATTGTAATTAAACGAGTTAATTTTCCTGTAACTCTTTTTTGAAATCTGCCGATCCCGCGCGGACTCTTATTTTCCTTCTTTTGCGATACGAACGCGCGCGCCTTCCAGTTTGCGCGTAACATTTGCGATCTCAACAGGGTCGGCTTCGGAGGGTGCCGTCGCACCCCACTCTTTGAGCGAGGCCTGCCACTGTTGGATGGCCTCGCGCACCTTACCTTGCTTCATGTAAACGTCGCCCAGGTGATCGTGAACCGTGGGGTCGGTTTTGATGGTTTCGAGGGCTTTCCGCAGGCTGTCTTCGGCCTGCTCCAGACGGTTTTGGCGGTATTGAACCCAACCCAGAGAATCGAGATAAGCGCCGTTGCCGGGTTCCAGTTCCACGGCTCGCGAGATCATTTTCTGTGCTTCCTCCAGGCGAATATTCCGGTCGGCGAGCATGTAGCCCAGGTAATTCAGGGCACCGGCGTTGTCGGGGTCGGTTTCCAGTACCTTGCGGAACTCGGCTTCGGCGGCTTCAAAATTCTTCTGCTTTTCCAGCATCGCGCCTCGGGCGAACTGCACGCCCTGCTTTTCAGGCTTGGTGGTGGAAAGCGCTTCGGCCTGGTTCAAAGCTTTCGCCTCTTCGGCATACTTTTTCCCGCGTTCGTATAGCTGAGCGATCACCAGCAGGGTTTCGCGGTCAGGCTCGCCTTGCGCGCGCAACTCGTTGACGGCGGCGTCGGTCTTCCCGGCATCCACCAATAAGGATGCATGCAACTGCACCAGCGCGCGGTCCTTGGGAAACTTCTTCAGGGCCCCTTCAATCTCCTGCATGGCAGAGGTGGAGTTTTTCGCAATCCGATAGGTTTCGGCCACCTGTAGCGAGGCATGGGCACCCTGGTCGGGGTCGGATTCGGCCACCTGACGGAAGGCGGCAATGGATTCGGGATATTGGTTTTGGGCGCGGTACAAGAAGCCGAGGCGGTCCAGCAACCGGCTGCGGACACGCTTGTCTTCCTCGTTCGCCTGCTTGCGCGAGGTGTTGTCGACCAAGGCTTTCAGCGCGTTGATGGCTTCGACGGGCTTGCCTTCGGCTTCGAGCAGATTCACCTCGTCATAGGCCACTTCGATATTGCCGCCATCAAGCGCCTTGGCTTTGGCGAACGCGGCGCGAGCCTGCGCGAAATCTTTCTTTTGCAGGTAGATTTCAGCGATTCGCAACTGCACTTGCGCGTCTTTGGGCTCCTCGGCCGCAATTTCGCCGTAGATCGCCAGAGCCTCGTCGTCTTTATTGGAAAACAGCAGATCGCGCGCCAGATAGCGCTTCACGGTGCCGGTCTCCTGCACCATGGGCAGCATCTGTTTCCAGGTGGCCGCCGCATTCTTCCAATCTTTACTCTGTTCGTAGAACTGCGCGAGGGCGTTCAGGGTCCTGGGATTGGGGTCCTTCTCCGTCGCGCGCTTCAGCATTTCAATCGCGCCCGTGGTGTTTCCCACGTCGGAATAAACCATGGCGAGGCCAGTGAGCGCCTCTTCGTTATCGGGTTCGATGGCCAGCACGGCTTTGTAAGCTTTTTCGGATTCCACGCTTTTATGCGCCAGGCGATAGAGGCGAGCCAGCACCAACTGGCTCTCCTGGTCTTTCGGATCTTTGGCGATGATGGATTGGTATTGCTCGATCGATTTAGCCAGCATCTTCTCATCGATGCGGCCCTGCTGCGCATCTCCGATCAGGCGCGTATAAATGCGGCCCAACATGCGCCGGGCGTCCAGATTATCGGGATTCTGGCGAAGCAGGTCTTCGGCTTCGGTGACGGCGCGGTTCAACTGGCCGGATTGAATATAGAGGTCCGTGAGCTCCTGAGAGAGAAAGGTGGCGCTGGGGTCCTGTTTCAAGGCAAGCCGGTAGAACTCGATCGCCTTGGTGAGATACTCACCCTTGTTGCCGTAAGCACCCGCCATCTCGGCATAGAGATGGCCCATGGAAAAGTTATAGTAAGCCGTGCTCTTGTCGCTGACGGCGGCTTTAGTTTCGGCGAGCTTCCGCTCCTGCTGGGCTTCGGCAACGGGCGAAGCCGCCGCCAGAAGTACCGCTAACAAAGGAAAAGCAAACTTCAGGCGTCGGTTCATGTAGGATTTCTCTCTCTGCTCGGGGGACAATTTGAGCAAGGTGGCTTCTCCCCCGTATTGTACTCGTAACCCGCTATTAGCAATTGTTGGCCCTACCGGGGCGGGGAAGAGTGAGCTTGCGCTTCGCATCGCTGAGCAGTTGGACGGCGAGATTGTCAATTGTGATTCAATGCAGATTTACCGGGGCTTCGATATCGGTACAGCAAAGCTGAGTTTGGCGGAGCGGCGCGGCATTCCGCACCACTTGCTGGATATTGCAGGTGCTACGGAGGTTTTCTCCGCGGGCGATTACGCGAGGGAAGCCCGTTTGGCGATTCAGCAGATTGCGAGCCGGGGGCGCGTGCCGATTGTAGCGGGTGGGACGGGTTTTTATCTGCGCGCGCTGCTGGATGGGCTTCCTGATTTGCCGCCGCGAAACGAGTGTCTGCGCGCACGGCTGGAAGGGAAGCCTCATTTGCATCGCATGTTGTTGCGCCTGGACAAACGCGCGGCCGAACGTCTGCACCCGAACGATACAACGCGCATTACGCGTGCGCTGGAAATTCGGCTGCTGACTGGGCGGCCCTCGCCAGAGCCGACGACGGGCGGAGCAATGCCGGGGTTCGCGGTGCGCAAAGTGGCGCTGCTTCCGGAGCGGAAGTCACTCTACGCCAAGCTGGACGAGCGCACCGAGCGCATGTTTGAAGACGGGTTGATGGAAGAGGTCCGGCGGCTGCTTGCGTCTGGCGTGCCCGCCGAAACGAAGCCATTTCAAGCGGTGGGCTACCGTCAGGCGCTGGCCGCGGTTCAGGGCGCGCTGACTTTGGAAGATGCCATTGCCCAGACGAAACAAGCCACCCGAAACTATGCCAAACGCCAGATGACGTGGTTTCGAAACGACCCGGGCACGGAGCGCATCCTACAATTCGGCAACAGTGTTGCGGATTTCCGCATCTAAACCTTTTTAGCCGCGGAAAATGGCGGTTTCCTTTTACTTTCATAACGACATCCCATGCCCTCTTCTTCGCACTTGCCCCCCAACCAAGCTCCCGCTTATACTGACCTTTTCGCGGACTCGCCCACGATGACTCTAACGGCGCAAGATCAGGACCCGCTTTCCCCGCAGCGCGAGGCCGCGTTCTTCTACGGACTCTTTCTGCGGGGGCACTCGCTAGAGGACCTGCGCCAGGATATCGACATTCCGCGCAAGACTCTGGATAAGTGGCTTCGCGCCAAGGACTTCGAAAACACGTTCATCGAGAATCTGCAGCGCGTCTACAATTACCGGAAGCAGGTGCTTGCGGTGTTCGACGCCCTGGTCAGCAATGAACAGAACCGGCTTCAGTAGGGCTGCCGGCCTACTTGTTCTTAGCGCCGGCCTATTGGTGGCGTTTCAGATCAACTTCAAGCAGTACTCGGATGAGGAAGATAACCCCGTTCCGGTGCCGCCGAATGCTTACGAGCGCACCGAATGGGCCTTCGCGCGGTTGAAGTATCCTTCGGGCCGCTATGCCGGTTTTTGGGGCGGTCGCGGTTCCTGGCCCACGGATTTTCCGAAAGCCGACCGGCAGTTTGTCACAGGCGTGAGCCGCTTGACCCGGATACACGCCCGTTCGAGCGAACAGATTATCGATCTGGACGATGCCACGAATCCGCGCGAAATTTTCAATTGGCCGTGGGTCTACGCGGTGGAGGTGGGCCATTGGGATTTGACAAATGCGCAATGCGCCCTGATGCGGGAATACCTGCTGCGGGGCGGCTTCCTGATGGTGGACGATTTTCACGGCACTTACGAATGGGATGTGTTCAACCAGAGCATGGCGAGGATTTTTCCGGATCGGCCGATTGTGGAAATTCCGGATGCCGACCCGATCTTCCATACGATTTACAACCTGGACCGCAAGCTGCAGGTGCCGGGCATTGTGTATCTGGAAAGCCACAAGGTTTACGAAAAGGACGGGACCATTCCGCATTGGCGCGGCGTCTATGACGACCACGGCCGCGTGATGGCTGCGATGACTTTCAATCAGGATAATGGCGATGCGTGGGAGCACGCCGATAATCCGCTCTACGAGGAGAAGTACACCAGCCAGGCTTACAGGTTGGGGATTAATTATATTGTGTATGCCATGACGCACTGACCTTGGCGGTGATTCACAGCCCAGAGATGCGCAACCCTTTGAATACATATTCGTAGCTCCATTCGGCTTGACCGAAGTCTAGCCCTTTGGCAGTGAACGTTTGAGCCGTTGCGGGATAGACCTTCAACGTGAAAGCCACCGAGTCAGCCGGGGGAAGCGGCAGAATCATCATATTTCCAAAACCCAACACCGGGATGATCAGCTCACCCGCGGCGGCAAAAGCTTTGAAAGAGTTATATCCCTGGGGCGCGGCACCGTTGAAGTAGTCAACACGAAGAACCACCATGCTTCCTAGTGCTCCGTTCTTCCAGGTAATTCGAATCGGGTTACGAGTGGAAAATGTCGTTCCCGGTACTAACGCTGTTGTGATCTCAATGGGTGCCGGAATCCCGAGAGGAACGGAGAATGGACCGATGCCGGTTCCGCCGTTACCACGGGCCTCTACAAAGCCGGGGCCGATACTGCCGGTGGGAAGCACAACGACGGAGAGATTTGTTTTCTGTGCACTGGTGTTCAGCACGGTTAGCGGAGAGCCGTTCACACCTGTCAAAGTCAGCACTCCCGCATCGGCTGGATTCGGAACGGAAGCCGCACAGAAGCGCGGCTCGTGAACGGGCGTTAAGATCACTGGTTCAGGAAGCCGATCGGGCGGCGTTAGGGCGAGCAGGTTTCGAGGCGCTTCCGCCAAGTTGGCAAACAATCGGTCTGTAGTTTGCATACTGGGGAATGCAGGATCGGACACCACCGTTCTCACCCATCGAAAGTGGGCCGCACGCCCAAGCGGAAAATTCACACAGGCACCGCCGCCACGCCGGATGTTGAGGGTCACTGTCTGGCCGGAATTTTGCTGTTTCAGTGCGAAGGGGACATCGCAACCTTCAATCGTATCCTGCGGGATCTGAAAATTTATCTGGTCGACACCGATCAAACCCGGTGCCAGCCCTGCGAAGTCACTACGAATTGATGTCTTAACGAAGCCATCTAGCCCCAACTCTGCCTTGGAAAGCGTTAGAAAGCGAGACAAAGGGTCTTGCGGCGCAGGGGCCCCGTCAGGTGGCGGAAGATATGTATAGCCCGAACCGGTTCCGAAAGCGGAAAACGAAATCTCCCGGTGAAACGCTGTTCGCATGAGTGTTCAAAGACACTCCACCGGAAGCTGAAACATTCTGAATTGCGCCGGGACCGCATCCACTTGCGTCCTGCGTAAACAATCCAGGAGAATCGAACGTACCGGCCAAAATCGTTTCGGCGGAGCTCCCCACCGAAGTTTTGACGACAAGAGGAACGAGTGCCGAGTCCGTGATGACGTTGGTCGGCATCTGGAAATTGATTTGTGTCGGCGAAACATAGAACAAGGGACATGTGACACCGTTCACCGTGACGGAAGTTCCTGCGAGGATGAATGGCAGGACGGGAGTGCTCGCAATTGTTGGGGCCGGGGCCAGATTTTGGCCGAAAATCGAGATGATCTCTCTCGGAGCAAAGTAGGGCGAATTTCCCAAGGAAGCTGCATTGACAATCCCACCTGGATTGATGGTCGGAACTTGGCTCAGCAAGGAGAACGTAGAAGCAAAGAGAATGGCGAATCGAGTTAGTGACATATATGAACTTGGGCGGCTGAGAAGACATTTCTAAGCTGGAATTTCAACGTAGCCGACGGAGGTACCGCCGGGTTCGGGAATCGGCTCACCGGTTTCCCGCATCGCTTCGAAGTGGCATTCCAACGCTTCCCTCATGTTGCGAAACGTTTCTTCTTCCGTCTCACCCGGTCACGCAGCCGTGGACATCGGGAGAATATGCACAAAAGCCTGTCGAGCTCTTCTCGAGGACAACCGAATACTTTTTCATGATCATGGGTCATTGTCCCAATGTTTTTCACAAGAAGGGAACCCCGGTCCCCAAGTACAATGAAACAGTAATGCCGTTCTCGTGCAGCATCTGTGAAGAAGAATCGACACGCATCTGCGTGAGCTGCACCAAAGATACCTGCCGCAATCACCTTTGCGATAAGTGCCTGAGCTGCAGCGATTGTTGTGCGTGCGAAGTGCCCCTGGAGGAACAATCGATGGTCCGTCAACACCGCGTCTACGCCGTGACGCCCGAACCGGTACCCACGCCTCACCCAATGCCGGACCCTGACCCCGCTCCAGACCCCGAACCTATTCTCACGTAGGCGGCTGCGGGTTTCCGAATCACGGAGTTTAGTGCTCCTGGATGGTGGAGACGGGGAACGCGGCAAGCACGGTGTTGCCCTTATAACCGAGCTCTTCGATAAGGCCGGTGTAAGACGTGTAGTATCCATCCGCCGTAAGGTTCTTCATGACCTGGAAGAATTTCGCCCCAGGGCCTTCGCGGGATTCACTCCATTCCGCGAGCAGGGCGTCTTCGGACTTGGACGAGTGAAGGAACAAGGCAAGCCCAGCGCGATAGATCTCCTGGAGAGGTTTGCTTGCCCCTACTACCGCGTCGATGTATGCGGGGACCCCCGCCGCCACGGCTCCGGGTGTATCTGTATTTGGGATAATCAGGTCCGCAATTCGACTGATCACTTGAAAATCCTTTTCAGAAAAATACCCCGGCTTCACCGGGCCCGCGACCACAGGCGGCCGCTGCGGCGGTCCCGCATGCTGGTGTACCTGCTGTGGTGGGGTGACGGGAGTAACCTCTTGCCCATACAGTTCGTTCGAGGCGAAGGGGAACGCGCATGTTCCACCGATAGCGCCTATGATCTTCAGCGTCTCGCGCCGGCTTTCATCGTGATCGCTCACATGTCTCCTTTCTTGAGGCGGCCGGAGATATGGTCCGCCGTGCGTGCCGCGAGCGCCATGATTGTGTGTGTCGGATTCTTCTCGGAGGACGATGGGAATACACTGGCGTCCACGATGTAGAGATTCGGCACATCGTGCGATCGGCAGAAACTGTTCACGATGCTGCGGCGCGGGTCATTTCCCATGCGGGCGCCTCCTATTTCATGATTCGGTTTCGGGTCAGGGCTTACAGAAAGAATTTCCGCCCCGGCCGACTCGGAAATGTGACGCGCCCAAAGCGTCATGTCGCGGAAAAGTTTCAGATCGTTATCGCTGTAGGCGATGGTGCGGCGTGCAAGGGGCAGGCCGAATGCGTCTTTCTGTCCGGGGTCAAGGTCGATGTAAGTTCCTGAGTGCGGAAGCATCTCGCCGTAGGGAGACATCACGACGTATGCGGGGTAGCGCGCCTTTACAGCCGATTTGTATGCGGCACCGTACCCCGGCAAAGATCTGGCCCAGCCGGCGGCCCGATGGTTCTGATAGTTGAACTGCATTCCGAAGCTGCGGGCGTAATCGCGCTTGCGGTTGTGCATGAAGGACGGAATGTAGGCATGGTCGAGAAAACCCTCATCATTGATGGACGGCTTGCCGATCAGGTCATTCAGAAAAATTTCGACGCCGCCGGTGAAGTGCGGGATAAAGTTCTTTCCAAGCTCACCGCTGGAGTTGGAAAGGCCGGTTGGATAAAGGCGCGATTTGGACATCATCAGCAGCGCGACGCTTTGCACGCAGGCGCACGATACGACCACGGCACGCGC
>JBBROT010000059.1:0-12971 GCA_038229155.1 Bryobacterales bacterium
ATGGGCGCGAGCAGCCACTTGTGGAGACTGGTGCCGAAGTAATCGCACTCCAGGTCGTCACGCTTGAAAGGGAACTGGGCGAAGGAATGCGCGCCATCGACGATGACTTCGATGCCCCGCGATTTGGCCATGCGGCAGATCTGGCGGACGGGAAAAATCTGGCCGGTGCGATTTGTGACGTGGCAGATGTGGATGACCTTGGTGCGCGGAGTGATGGCGTCTTCGATTTGCTTGGCGAGGTAATCCATGGAAGGCGCGGGCACGGTGAACTTGATCTGCTTGAAGACGATGCCATCGCGGCTTTCGCGCTGACGCCAGGTGGCGATCATGCGCGGGTAATCCTGATTGGTGCTGATGACTTCATCGCCGCGTTTCAGATCGAGGCCGAGCTGGACGATTTCGAGCGATTCGCTGGCGTTTCTGGTGATGGCGATCTCTTCGGGATCGCAGCCGAACATTTGCGCGAGGCGGCGGCGCGCGAGTTCGATGCCGGGATCGAGGATGCGCCACATGTAGTAAGTGGGCGTCATGTTTTCCATTTCGAGATAGCGGATCTCGGCATCCATAACGATTTTGGGAGCGGGCGAGACGCCTCCGTTATTGAGGTTGATGATGTTGCGATCGACGGTGAAGGCGTGGCGGACATTGAACCAGAAATCTTCATCGCGGGCGACGGCGCGGGCGGTCTGGCCGGAAACTACGGCGGCGGCGGCTTGGGCGCGAGGCACGGCGTCATTCTGAAAGGCGGCAACGGCGGCGGCCGCGCGAAGAAAATGTCTGCGTTCCATGGGGACCAGTATGCCTAAAGATTTCAATTTGATAAACTCTCACGCATGCCGACAGGGTGCTGGTTAAAAGCTTTGCTGTTATGTGGAATCGCTTCGACGTGTTTCGGTCAGGCGGATACGGGGTCGCTCTCCGGGCGAGTAGCGGACCCTTCCGATGCGGTGGTGGCGGAGGCGGCGATCACGATTCGCAATACCGACACGGGCTTGGTGCAGAAGGGAACTTCTAACGCGACAGGAAATTTTGAGTTCACGAGCCTGCCGGTGGGCAGCTATACGCTGGAGGCCGAGCATGCGGGCTTCAAGACCGCGAGGTTGACCAACCTCATCATTGCGGTGGCGAACCGCATCAGCGTGAACGTGGTGCTGACGGTGGGCGAAACGACGCAGACGGTGGAGGTCTCTTCGCAGACGCCGATCTTGCAGACGGAGACCAGCGACACGGGCACGGTGTTTCAGCCGAAGTTCATGAAGGACGCGCCGCTATTTGTGAGCGGCGGATTCCGGAACCCGGAGAACTTTATCAACTACGTTCCGGGCGTGAATGGCGGGCAGCAGGAAACGAGCATCAACGGCGGCGCGCGGCGATCGAAGGAAATTCTGATTGACGGTGCGAGCCATTCGAATCCGGAATCTGGCGGGGTGGCGTTCGTGGCGAATGGCGGGATCGGGTCGGTTGAAATGTACGGCGAATTCAAGGTGCTGACCAGTAATTTTTCGGCGGAGTATGGACGGAGCGGCGGCGGCATTGAAGTGTTCGTGACCAAGAGCGGCACCAACGATCTGCATGGGACGCTGTTCGATTTTCTGCGCAACGATAAATTCGACGCGGCGGGCTGGGGCGTGAATCAGCGGGTGCCGTTCGTGGGGAAATCGAAGATCCGGCAGAATGAGTTCGGTACGTCGGTAGGCGGGCCGGTGTGGATTCCGAAGATCTACAACGGGCGCAATAAGAGCTTCTTTTACTTCACGTGGAATGGGTACCGGCAGAATAATGGCGGCGGCAACATTGTGACCACGGTGCCGACCAAGCTGATGAAGACCGGCAACTTTTCAGAGTTGGGGAGCCGGCTGATTTACGATCCCGCGACGACGCGGACTGTGAATGGGGTGGTGACGCGCGATCCGTTCCCGGGGAACATTATTCCGGCTTCGCAATTCAGCAGCGTATCGAAGAACATACTGGCTTTACTTCCTGACCCCACGGGGCCGGGCATTTCGAGCAACTATGGCAGCACCAGCCTGGCAACGGTGGCGCGCAATATTTATAGCGTGAAGGGCGACCATGCGTTTAGCGAACGGAACCGGGTGAGCGGTTTATATAGCTGGCAGCGAGTGGCGAGCCTTTCGCAAAGCGGCTTGCCGGGGCCGCTCGGGACGGGGTTGATGAGCAGTGAGAAGCCGGACATCACGCGCGTGAATCATGACTTTACGTTCACGCCGGCAATGCTGAACCACTTTACTTTCGGGTTCAGCCGTTACCAGAGCTTCTTCAATCAGTTGCCGCAGCACTTACAGGACTGGCCGACGAAGCTGGGGCTGAAAGGCGTGGCCACGAACGGGAGCCAATCATTCCCCGTGATTGCGTTTCTGACGGATGGGTATACCGGGTTTGGGAATAATCCGAAGAACCGCGGCGCGCAGGAGAATTATACGACCGAGGCTATTGACGGCTTCACAGTGATCAAGGGTAAGCATGAGATCAAGGCCGGGTATGAGTTCCATCGAGGCCGGACGTTCCAGCAACCGCTGGATGACTCTTACGCGCAGGGCTTGTTTAACTTCAGCAGCATTGAGACGGCGAACCCGGCAGCGCGGAGCACAACGGGTAACTCCTTCGCCAGTTTCCTGTTGGGCGGGCCGGATAATGCGCGGCGAGACTTTAACACAAAGGGCGTGGACATTAAGTATCTGTATCACGCGATGTTTCTGCAGGATAACTGGAAAGTAACAACGCGGCTGACTTTGAATATCGGGTTGCGGTGGGAACTATTTCTGCCGCGAACGGATACGAACCTGACGCTTTCGGCTTTTGATCCGAACATTCCGAATCCGGCGGCGGGCGGGCGTTTGGGCGCGCTGTCATTCGCGGGGACGGGACCGGGGCGCAACGGGCGGGTAAGGTTCGGCGATGTGTATCTGAATAACTTCGGGCCGCGAATTGGGCTGGCTTATCAGGTTACTCCGAAGACTGTGGTGCGGGCCGGATGGGGAATGTATTACTCATCGGCGAATGGCAACACGGGCGGTGGATGCTTCCCATGCGGATGGGGCGTGAGCGCTTCGCCTACGCCGACTTCGCCGGATGGCATTTCACCGGCGTTCAACTGGGACAATGGCTTCCTGTTGCCGAACGGATTCGTGCCGCCGCCGGTGATCAACCCGAGTTATGCAAATGGGCAGACCGTGCTGGTGCTTTCGAAGGAAGACGGGCTTGCGGGGCGCATTCAGAACTGGCAGGTGAATATTCAGCGCGAATTGCCGAAGGGGCTGTTGTTGGATTTGGCTTATATCGGCAGTTACGGCACCCACTTGAACAGCTATGTGCCTTATAACCAGGTAGATCCAAAGAATCTGAGCCTGGGTTCGATGCTGGGTTTGAATATCAACGATCCACAGGTAGTGGCGGCTGGATTCAAGAAGCCGTATGACAATTTTACGGGCACGCTGGCACAATCGCTGCGGCCGTATCCGCAATATAACAACATTATTCACACTTACCTGGGTACCGGCGGCACCACTTACAATTCGTTCCAGGCGAAGGTGGAGAAACGGTACAGCGCCTTGAATGTGCTGGCTTCTTATACGTGGTCAAAGAATATTGAGTTGAATGGATCTTACACGCAGACGGGTAACGGGACCGCGCCGCAGGATCAATATAACTCGAAGCCGGAGAAGTACATTTCCATTCAGGATTATCCGCATGTGGGCAACTTGGTTTACACCTACGATCTGCCTTTTGGCAAAGGGCGTAAGTTCCTGGGTGGATCGAATTCGATCATGAATGGAATTGTGGGCGGATGGACGATTGCGGGGATTCAGCAGTACCGTTCGGGCAATCCGCTGTTGCTGGGGGCTCCTGTGAATACGTTGGGAACGGGAGTTCTATTTACGGCGGCGTTGCGGGCGAATACGACGGGGCAGGAGTTCTCGACCGGCATCGATCGGACTACGCTCGATCCGAACGATCCTTCGAAGCGGTATTACAACCGATCGGCATTTTCGGTGCCGGGAGCGTATCAGTTTGGGTCGGCTTCGCCTTATCAGAATGCGTTCAGGAATCCGCCTCTGTTCACCGAGGCGCTGTCATTGGTGAAGCGTGTGAAATTGTTCGAGCGGACGGATTTGGAGTACCGCGCGGACATTTCGAACGTGTTGAACCGGACGTCGTTCGGGGGGATTAATGTGAATCTGAATGACCCGAATTTTGGGAGAGCGACTGGGGCGCAGCAGGGGCCCAGGATCATTCAGATGGCTTTGCGGTTGAATTTCTAACGGGGAGCGAAACGAAATAGCTCCAGGGATGGGCGACCTTGGGTATCGGCGTAGATGTGAAGAGATACTTTCTTTAACGATCGATCTTGAGCTAACTTGAGTAGCCGTCGATTGACCCCGGAGAAAAACTCTTTTCCGTCCAGGTGAGATACCCACACGGCCTTCGGGTTATGCAGATGCTGTCCGAGGAGTTCGAGTTGCCCGGTCGTAGGTTCTTCCGCCAATAGCAAGCCTGACTCCGCTTGGACCGGGAGTTGGCCCTTGTGTAGAGCTATTAACTGGCTGATCATGCCCCAATCCGCGATGTAGATGGCATCGGCTTGGGAAAGATCGTGATCCGCCGATAGAGCCGTGATGGCATTAGTCCAAACGAGGCTGGTACCGTAGTGATGTAAGTTAGTCCAGTATTGGTAACAGACCAGCGCATTAGCGATCACTAACGTAAGAGCGATCACGGTGCCGGCGCGGCGGAATCGCGCGATTACTACGGCGATGACAAATTGCGGCAAGGGCCAGAGTAGTATCGCGTGGTGAGCCGCGGCACCAGCATCACGGGTGAGCGCCATCTGCGCCCAAGCACCGCCCATGACAATCAGGCAGAAGAGTGCCGGGCGGCGCGCTGGAGTGCGCCAGACAAATGGTAGTAGGCAAACAGCAATACCGAGGCCCCATTCGAGAAGATCCGTACGTCTTGGCCCTTCCACCATGTAGCCGAACATGACCGATCCATTCGCGGTGTAGTGGAGGGTTATTAACTTTGCGTGCAGGTCGGCCAATGTGAAGACTGAATGGGAACGAAAGGTTATCCAGTGATGCGTGATGTTGAAAATAAGCAGAGGAGCGGCCCCGATCAGGAAGCCGGCAGAGGCGGCGGTTAGAGTACGCGGGTTAAGAATCGCCGCAGTCACTTGACGCCTCCACAGTAAGAAGCCGGCGGCGAATAAAGGAGCGAGAAGCCAGATAAATAGGGCTTTGTCCCAGAGAGCTAACCCAAAACTGAACCCCGCGATGGCAAGCCACGAAGGAGCGGCGATCTTATGAAAACGGTTGATGGCGAGTAAGCCGGCGAGTAACAGAAAATGCTGCAAGGCGACGGGGCCCCAATCGAAGTTATTGGTCAGAGCGAATACGGGATCTGTGACGAGCAGGGTTCCGCCGATCCATGCCGCGCGGGTGCCGGCAACGCGGCTGAGCAGGACAGTGAACAAGAAGACGGATAGGGCACCGAGCAGGAGAACGGGGACACGGATGGACCAGAGCGATGGTGGGAAGGCAGCGAAGACAGGCGCGTAGATCCAGGTTTTCAGGCAACCGGCATAATCCATCAACATGACGGGGATGTGGCCGACCCGGTAAGTGGTGGTGCTGAACGGCAAAAAGAGAGGAGGCGCGAAGATGGCTTCGTCGCTTTGGATGCCGGGGTAGGGGAGAACTGCCGCGCCGGCGCATAGAAAAAAGAGCGATAAAAGTGTTGCCTGAATTTTAAGGGGAGTTAGTTTCAAGAAAGATGACTTACTCATTTCCGGTATTGTTCGTCAGTTACTTGTTCCATCCAATCGACAACCTTCCCGTTCAGTTTTTCCTGTATGGCGATGTGCGTGAGGCCCGTGTCCGGCGTTGCGCCGTGCCAGTGTTTTTCGTTCGGCGGAAACCAGACAACATCACCCGGCCGGATTTCTTCGACGGGTCCGCCTTCGCGCTGAGCCCAGCCGAAGCCCGCCGTCACGATCAGGGTCTGACCGAGTGGATGCGTGTGCCACGCAGTGCGCGCACCCGGCTCAAAGGTGACGCTGGTGCCCTGGACGAACGCCGGTTCCGGTGCATGGAATAGCGGATCGATTCGTACCGCGCCAGTAAACCAATCCGCCGATCCTTTGACCGAAGCCTGTGTGCCCGCTTTCTTGATTTCCATAGTCGGCTGCCCTCGCTCTTATTGTGACCCGATCAGTAATGTTCTCAGGTGGCTGACCAGTGCCCGTCGGGCCGGGACGATTTGACGATCAGATTTCCATTCGAAAACTGGAACGCGCGCGGAAGGTTTTGGCCCACCAAGCCGCGCGTCACCGATCCTTGTACGTGATACGTGATGGTGTGCGCCCGCGCGAATTCGCTCAGCAGGCTTCGTGGTGCCCGGGAATGGGAACGATCCACGGCTTCTTGGCAAGCAGCAGGCAAGCGCAATCTGCGCGGGCGTCGCGTGTTTTTGTTCCGCGAATGCAGTGAGCAGATCGATCAGCGGCTGATTCGCTTTGCGATTTTCATGGATCAAGCGCGGCACGGAGTTGATGGCGATCAAGACCAGGGCGAGCGTCCAGGCGACCAGCCCCGTGTTGATGGCGATCAAGGTTGCCATGGACCTGAACAGCGTGGTGTCGAGCGGAGTAGAGAAGTTCATATGCGAACGCACCCCCCGCAGCGACTGTAGTGAAACGATGCAATTTTCAAGCACCAGCACAATGCCGATGCCGCCGCCGATCCACCACCGCGCGCGATCGAAGCCTTGCAACCCGCTCAGGATTCCGGCCATGGTGACCAGGAAGATGGCAACCGATAAATCGAACGACAAACACGGCAAGCGCTAACTGAACCCAGGTTGCCAAGGCCAGCATCGGGTTGTCCTTGGGCCAACCGCACACCGTTACGATCATGTGCCTACCTCACGGCGTATCGCGAGGCGCAACAACAGGTAAAGCATGAGGCCCACGGGCCCGAACAGAACGTCAGCACGAGGCCCGGTCAACAGCAGCGGTATGACGAAGGTGGCCAGCCGCTGCGTCCAGCGCCACTGCGGCGCAAACATCAGCAGCAGCCACACGGGCAGCACGATGTCACCGGCAAGCGCAAAGAGACGTTCTAGAGAGCGTCATCTTCCCGAACTATAAGTAATTGCGGCATCTTTAGTGGCTGACGCCTGAAGGTGGTGCAGAAATGCCTGGCACCCGTGCGAGAGGGTCAGTATGCTTGACCGCGATTATCGATGCCGTGAATCCTTACTCTACCGGGCGTATCCAGATCGAAGAACACGCGCCACTTGCCAACTCTCAGCCGGTAAAGCCCGTCGCGATCGGTTAGTCTTTTTACGTCCCCCCTCGGCGGCGTCACCGTAGCGTGTCAGCGCCAGCAGAATTCTCATGGCGGTGTCACGATCAAGCCGCCTCAGGTCGGCGCGGGCGGCGGGGTGCCAATCGACGTTCAGAGTCCAAATTCCCGGAGCACTTCGTGATGGGGAATTCCAGGCGATAAATTAGCGCGAGCTTGATCGACGCGCGTGAGCAGTTCTGAATCCATTGGAGCTTCGCCCGACAGGAGGCTCTCCAGATAGGTTGACGCAGCTGAAAACTCACACTCCGGAAGCTGCTCGATCAAGTTGTGTAGCTGGTCTCTATCCGGCATTGGTTGTCTTCTTTGAGCTTGCGACATACTGCGTATGACTCAGCTAGTGTAATGCGCCACAAATGGTAACGAGTATGTGCTGAGTATCGTCTTTACAATTGAGGGACGATTTGGATGCGTGTTGCTCGGGCAGTGGTGCTGAATAAACAAGAGACGGGAGTGCTGGAGCAAATAGCGCGGGGACGTTCTCTTCCCGCGCGTCTGGTGGAGCGGGCACGGATTGTTCTACGGGCTGCCGTCGGGATGCAGGATCAGCAAATCGCTTCGGAGTTGGGGATCACACCGGAGAAGGCTGCGCGATGGCGCAACCGTTATCTTGATGGCGGGATCGACGCACTCGGAAAAGATGCGTCGCGACCCGGCAGGCCGCGCACCATCACCGAAGCCCGCACCGCGGAAGTGATTCGCAAGACCACACAGGAAAAGCCCTTCAACTCTACCCACTGGAGCACGCGCACGATGGCTGCGGCTACAGGACTGAGCGAAACCACCGTACGCCGGATCTGGCGTGCCAACGGTCTGAAACCGCATCTGATGAAGACTTTCAAAGTCAGCAACGATGTCCAGTTTGCCGAAAAGCTGGAAGCGATCGTGGGTCTCTATCTCAACCCGCCGGAGCATGCCATTGTTTTATGCGCCGACGAGAAGAGTCAGATTCAGGCGCTGGACCGGACGCAGCCCGGTCTGCCAATGAAAAAGGGTCGTTGCGGGACCATGACCCACGACTATAAACGGAACGGGACAGCCACTCTTTTCGCCGCGATGGATGCTTTCGATGGCACTGTGATCAGCATGTGCGATGACCGGCATCGCCATCAGGAGTGGTTGAAGTTCCTCCGCGTGATCGACCAGGTGACGCCACCGGAAAAAGAACTGCACCTAATCGTTGACAACTATGCCACCCACAAACATCCGAAAGTGCAGCGATGGCTCGCTCGTCATTCCCGGTTTCACGTCCACTTCACGCCGACCAGCAGTTCGTGGCTGAACATGGTGGAACGCTTCTTCCGCGACCTTACACAAAATCGATTGCGGCGCGGCGTGTTTCACGATGCCGAAGAACTTATCTTGGCTATCGGAGAGTTCATCGACAAACACAACCAAAGTCCAAAACCCTTCATCTGGACTGCGAAGGCATTCGATATCCTCGAAAAAGTCAAGCGTGCTCGCCGAACGCTCGATAACCGGTATTCTGCTTGACGCAGACCACTAGAGCTGAGGCATTGGCGGCTTCACGGGTTGCCAGGGGTGGAAGCCTTTCCGGCGCAGGTGGCGGGAGTAGACTTTGTCGCCGGCTGTGACGTAAAGGGTCTGCATGTCGGGGCCGCCGATGGCGAGGTTCGAAGGCCTGGCGGTGCTGGGTTTGGCGATGATCGCTACCACACGGCCGGGCTGGTCGCAGATTTGGATGCCTGTGTTGGTGGCCACGTAGAGGAAGCCTTGATCGTCGAAAACCATGCCATCGGCGTTGGCGCGGACTTCGCCTTCATCGGGCAGGTTGAGGCGGTAGAAGGGTTGACCGTTCGCGAGGCTGCCATCGGGCTGGACCTGGAATGACCAGACGGTTCTGGTCTGGCTGTCGGCCACCACAAGCAGCGATTCATCGGGCGACAGGCGGACGCCGTTCGGGTACGCGATGCCTTCGTCCACCATGGTCCGCTTGCCGTTTCTTACGTGGTACACGCGGTGGGTGGAAGGCTCTGTGAAATAGATGTCGCCTTTGCTGGAGACGCAGACATCGTTGGGCACGATGCCTTCGGTGATGACGGTTTCGGAGCCGCTGGTTCGCGTGTCATAGGCCACGATGCGCTTGCCGCCCTGTTCCGCGGCGTAGAGCTTGCCATCGGGGCCGAACATCAAGCCGCTGGTGTGGTGGGCTTCGGCGAGAAAGGTGCCGCCGATGCGATAGATACCGGCGCGCGTATCGGCGAAATAAAGGTCGCCATTCTTATCGATGGCCGGGCCTTCGGTGAACTGATGGCCGCTGCTGACTTCTTTCCATTCGCTGGCGGGATCGAGAATTTCACTGATGTAGTGGCGGTTGCCGGTCGTCGAATAAGACTTCGCGATGGGCGCGGGATAACCTTTCCAGAGCCAGCGCAGAGCATCGGGCAGGATGGCTCCGCCGTGCTTGCCGTTGTGCCCTTCAGTGCCTACGACGAAGTTCGCTTCGTAGCCCGCGAACTGGAGCGCTGAGTAAATGGACTGGTTCGCGAGGTACCAGTTGCCGGAATAAATACTCTGATCGTGATCGCCATCCTGGAGGAAGATGCGAAGGGGCAGGGGCTCCATCTTGCGGATGAGGCCGTCGTAGACATCGCCGCCTTTCAGGTCTGTATAGCTGCCGATGAAGCTGAGGACGCGGTGGAAGGAATCGGGGCGATTCCAGGCGGCGGTGAAGGCGGCGATACCTCCGGAACTGGCACCTGCGATGGCGCGGCCGTTCGGATCGCTACTGAGGTTGACCAGCTTTTGCACTTCGGGCAAGAGCTCTTCGATGACGAAGCGGGCGTTGCGATCGCCGAGGCCATCGTATTCGTAAGCGCGGTTGTAACGGTTCTGCTGCGTAGGGCTGAGAGCGGGGAGGATGCCGGGGTTGACCATGACGGCCACGGTGGGCGGCATGTCTTTGGCGGCGATGAGGTTATCGAACACCACGGGCACGCGATAGCCTCCCGTTTCATTGGCGAAGCCGCCGCCATCGAAGAAGACCATGAGAGGCGCGTGGGTGGCGGGGTTGTATTGCGGGGGGATGTAGACCCAGTAATCGCGCGTGGTGCCGGGGAAGAGCTTGGATTGGGTGAAGGTGTACTTGGTGGTCTTGCCGTGGGGCACATCTTTCGGCTGAGAATCTGGACCCAAGGTGTAAGTCTGCTGGGCCAGCAGCAGGGTGGAAAGCAGAAATAGCGCGGGGATTTTCATCGATTCAACCTTGACTATTCTATGCTTCCTTTCGTGAGCGGGGACGATGGAACGGCACAATTTTTTTACGTTTGTCTTACTTTTTCGTCACGACTCCGGCGCGCCTCAAAATCTAGACTTGAACCTGATGCGAGGCATGAAGCCTTACATCCACAAAGGAGAAGTTATATGAAACGCGCAATCGGAGTTACAACGTTTGTCTTTTGTCTGTTTACCATTGGCCGGCTGGGTGCGGCGGAAGGCGACAGAGTTACTTTCAACTTAGTACCCAACCCGGCGTTTAAGCCTTGTTTAGCTAACCCCGGCTCACTGAACGGACCGTCGGCGCATGTTACTGTTGTCCGCGGCAAGCTGAACGACACGCTGATTGTGGCGACAGAGAATCTGAAGCCGGGTATTGGCCTGGATTTGTTTACGGTGCAAAACAGCTTCTTTCAGCAGGACGGCACGAAGGATCCGAACTTTAACGGCATCTTCGGGCTGGCGTGGTATCAATCCGACGTACAGGTCTCTGCTCAGGGCAAGTCTTCGGTGACGATTCAAACCATTCTTCTGGATCAGATTTTCGGTTTCGATCCCACGCATCTGCTGCCGCCCACCAACGCGTTCCATCTTGGCCTGTGGTTCGACGACCCGCAAGATGCGGCGGCCTGCGGTTTCGACGTGACAAGGCCGACGCCTTTCAACGGACAGCACAAGGCGGGGCCGATGGCGATGATGAGCGTGCCGACGGCGAGCAAGCTGGGGCCGCTTTGCCTGAATCCGCAGGTGAGCGGCAACACGGTAACCTGCAAACCTTAACCGGGGAGGGAGGGGCAACCGCTGGGAGGACTGCCTCTTTCGTATGACCGGCTGTGGCATATGAGAATGGCTGGGTGGACCGCATCAGGATGGACAAGTGGCTTTGGGCGGCGCGTTTTTTCAAGACGCGCTCCATCGCCGCGAGGGCTTGTGAACTGGGAAGAATTGTGGAAGGCGATCAGCCGGTGAAGGCGTCACGCGAGGTGAAGGTGGGGAGTTTACTGCGCGTGAAGAGCGATGCCGGGGAGTTTGAAGTGGAGGTGCTGCTGGTGAGCGGTCAGCGCGGACCAGCCGCAATGGCGCAGACGCTGTACGCGGAAACCGATGCAAGCCGGGAGGCGCGGGCGCAGGCGATGGAACAGAAGAAGGCGATGAAACTGCTCGACCCGGTGCCGGAAGGCCGGCCTTCGAAGCGCGACCGGCGTGAGATCGAGCGTTTTCGAGGGAGGGGTTAGGGGTGCTGCAAGTAAACGTCCGTTTTTGTCGTATTTCACGATCCGGTTGTTGCAGTAGCCGTCGGCGACGAAGATGTTCCCTTCCGGGTCTTTCAGCAGTACGGCTGTTTCCATCGTCAGCGCGGGCGGTACGGGTTCCGTATCCATTACCGCCACTAACCCCAATTGTCCGTACGATGTGTCGAGCAGTCTACCCTTCGTCACCATCACGAGTGGGGCCTCTGAAACCGGAAGCGGCACAGTGACCTTCACCGTCGCAGCCGCTACGGGCCCCAGCCGAACCGCCACAGTGAACATCGGCGGAGCCACTTTCGCCGTGACGCAAGCCGGATCTGCCATGCCGTACAACGTAGGCTACTTCCAACCTTCTGGCCCTACATGGGCGCTCGATTCGAACGGCAGCGGCGGGTATGATGCAGGGGACCGTGTCTTCGCCTTCGCCGGCCAACCCGGCGCCATCGCAGTCACAGGCGATTGGAACGGGGATGGCAAAACGAAGGTCGGTTATTACCTGAACGGCTTCTGGGTGCTGGATTACAACGGCAACGGCACGTACGATGGCACCGGCCCGGGCGGCGATAAGTTCTATGCCTTCGGCGGGGCCAGCGCTGCATACGTTCCCGTAGTTGGCGATTGGAACGGCGATGGCAGGACCAAGATCGGTTTCTACAACAACGGCTTTTGGGCTCTCGATACGAACGGCGATGGCACCTTCGATGGCACTGGTGTCGGACAGGACAGCTTCTACGGTTTCGGCGGCAACGGCCCCGGCGAAGTGCCGCTCCTGGGCGATTGGAATGGCGACCGGCGCACGAAGGCCGGCTACTTTTTCAACGGTACCTGGGTGCTTGATTACGACGGCAACGGAAGCTTCACCGCCGCCGATAAGTACTACACCGCGTTCCCTTACGCCCCCGGCGACAAGCCCGTCATCGGCGATTGGACCGGCGACGGCAAAGCAAAAATCGGAATCTTCCGCGGCGGTTTCTCCAACAACAACGGAACCTACGACGGTGTCGGCCCCGGCCAGGATAAATTCTACGGCTTTGGCGGGAACATGGGAGAAATTCCATTAGTCGCGGATTGGAACGGCAGCGGCGCCAGTAAGATCGGTTTATAC
>JBBROT010000060.1:0-12963 GCA_038229155.1 Bryobacterales bacterium
ACTTTACCGAACACGGCGTTGCGCAGATCGGTGACGGCGGATAATCCAGCTCTGCTGATGCTTTATGAACCCGTCAAGCGCTTGACCGGGCTGCACAACATTTTTCAGCAGGCCATCGGCGCTTCGCAAAAAGTTTTCGAATACCTGGATTACGAAGACGAGATTCAGGATACGCCCGGCGCGACTGTTCTGACCGGCTTCACCAACGCTATCCGCTTTGAAGGCGTGAGCTTCCGCTACCCGAATACGCCGGCCACTTATCAACTTCGCGGAATCGATCTGGAAGTGAAGGCTGGGGAAGTGGTGGCGCTGGTGGGCCCCAGCGGCGCTGGGAAAACCACGCTGGCCAATCTGCTGCCGCGCTTTCACGACGTCTCCGCCGGCCGCGTCACCGTCGATGGGCATGATGTGCGCGACTTGCAAGTGGCGTCGCTCCGAAACAAGATCGGGCTGGTGTCGCAGGATACTTTCCTCTTCAACGATTCCATCGAACGCAACATCGCTTACGGCCGCAGCGATATTGAGCCGAAGCGCATTCGCGAAGCGGCACGGCACGCGCTAGCCGATGAATTTATCGAGCGCCTGCCGGAGGGCTACAACACGCTGGTGGGCGAACGCGGCGTACGTCTGAGCGGCGGTCAGCGGCAGCGCCTGGCCATCGCGCGCGCGATGCTCAAAAATGCGCCGATCCTGATTCTGGATGAAGCCACCAGCCACCTGGACACCGAAAGTGAAATGCTTGTGCAGCGCGCGCTGGCGAATTTGATGGTGGATCGCACGGTGATTGTGATTGCGCATCGCATCTCCACCATTCGCCGCGCGGATCGCATCGTGGTGGTGGATGCGGGAGAGATTGCGGAAGTGGGCACACACGATGAATTAGTAGTTCGCGGCGGCATCTACCAGCGCCTGCACGAGTTGCAATTTATTGAGGCGGGCCGTTGAGGAGCATGACCGGCTTTGCTTCGGTGACGCGGGGCGAGGCGATTCTGACCATCAAATCGGTCAATCACAAGGGCCTCGATTTGCACTTTCACCTGCCCCTGGCCTTCGAAGCGGCGGAGCCCGAAATGCGGCGCGCGCTTCGCGAGGCTGTTTCACGCGGCTCCGTGCAGGTGAGGCTAAGTTGGACCGCGGAACGCAAGAATGGGCTGAATCGCGAACTGCTGCATGCGTGGCTCGAAACGTTTCGCGAAGCCGCGAAAGAGTTGAACCTGACCGCTGAGCCGGATCTGAATGCGGCTCTACGTTTGCCGGGGATGCTGGAGGCGGCTGCGGGGCTCGTGGGCGAGCCGCCGGATGTGCAGGAACTGATGCGGGAGGCGCTTCAAGAGTGGAATAGCTTTCGCGATCGCGAAGGCTCCGTGCTCACCGAAGAACTGTTGCGCCGAACGGGCGAAGTGGACCGCATTGTGGCCGAAATTGAGCAGTTGCGCGAAGGCGCATCGGCGGCCTTCCACCAGCGCTTGACCGCGCGTCTGTCGGAGTTGCTGGGCTCCGCGATCGATCCGCAGCGTCTGGCGATAGAGGCGGCGCTCTTGACCGAAAAGAGCGATGTATCGGAAGAGGTGACGCGCCTTCGCGCCCATGCCTCGCAATTGCGTGTGCTGCTCAATTCACAAGCGGAAGCGGCCAAAAAAATTGACTTTCTGTTGCAAGAGATGAATCGCGAAACCAACACTATTCTTTCCAAGACCGGCGGCCTGGGTGAAATTGGCTTGCGGATCACGGACGCGGCGCTGAGCGCGAAGTCCGAAATCGATAAGATTCGCGAACAGGCGCTCAACCTTGAATAGCGAACTACCCAGCACGCGGCGAGCGACCACGGTCTTTATTATTTCCGCGCCGTCGGGATCGGGAAAATCGACCCTGGTGAGCCGGCTGTTCCGGCAGGTGCCCGCGTTGCGATTCTCGGTTTCCTTTACCACGCGGGAGCCGCGGGGCGCGGAACAGGATGGGAAAGATTATTTTTTCATCGGCCGGGAAGAGTTTGAGGATCGCCTGGAAAAGGGTGAATTCCTGGAACATGCCAACGTTTTCGGTAATTATTACGGCACGCACCGGGGCATTTTGGAGGCGGCACGGCTGGCCGGGGAAGACCTGGTGCTCGACATAGACGTGCAAGGTGCGGCACAATTGAGGAAGGGCCTTCCAGACGCGGTAACCATTTTTGTGCTTGCACCCAGCCGCGGCATTCTGGAAAAGCGCCTCAGGCTCCGGAGCGAAGATCCGGATGAAGTGATTGCGCGCCGTCTTCGTGAGGCAGCGGTGGAGATCAGAAACTACGATCGCTACGATTATGTGGTGATTAATGACGATCTGGACCGCTCCGCCCAGACGCTGGCTGGAATCGTTCTGGCCGAACGCGCGCGAAGGATTCGGATTCTGGATCAGATACTTCCGATTCTGGAGACGTTCGAAGCAGATTACGAAGCTCGTTAAAGTTGTTCAAAAGCACGGAAGGAAAATTAGAGATGGACACGCCGCCACGCAATAACGCACACTGCACCATTCCGGACGACGCGGAACAGAGCACTTATCGTTTCATCATTGTAGCCGCCAAGCGCGCCCGGCAACTGCAGGGAGGAGCGCGGCCCGCGCTACCCACGTCCTCGAAAAAGGCAACCGTGATTGCGGCCGAAGAAGTGCGCCGCGGCTTGGTGCAATATGAAATACTCCCGCCGATTGTGGTGGAAGACTTGACTCCGGAACCGAAGCTGACCCTGTAGCACCGGAGGGGGCAGCCTGCCAAGCCTTAGGCGCTCGATGAAGATTTTACTGGCGGTGGGCGGCGGGATAGCGGCGTATAAATCCGCGGAGCTGGCGCGGCTGCTCATAAAACGCGGCGATGAAGTTCAGGTGGCGATGACCGCCGCCGCTCGCGAATTCATTCAACCGCTCACATTCGCCACGCTGACCGGCCATCGAGTGATCACCGATCTGTTTGAGGCTTCGAGCTATGTGGAGCACATCGAGGCGGCCCGTCAGCACGACCTGTTACTGATTGCTCCCGCGACAGCCGGCATCCTGGGAAAGCTGGCCAACGGTCTCGCGGATGATTTTCTCTCCACGCTCTATCTGGCCTTCACGGGCGACGTGCTGCTGGCCCCTTCCATGAACGACAACATGTGGCGGCACGCTGCGCTTCAGCGTAATTTGAGGCTGCTCGAAGAGCGTGGCGCGCGTGTGGTCTCACCCGGCGATGGTTACTTGGCATGCGGGTCCGTGGGCCCGGGCCGCTTGGCCGAACCCGCCGAAATTGTTGCCGCGATTGCTTCTACCAGCCGCGATCTGGAGGGGCAGCGCGTGCTCATCACCGCCGGGCCCACGCAGGAGCCGCTCGACGCCGTGCGCTATGTTTCGAACCGGTCCAGCGGCAAAATGGGTTACGCGCTGGCGGCGGAAGCGGCGGCACGCGGAGCGCAGGTCACACTGATATCGGGGCCCGTGGCTCTCGATGCGCCCATCGGCGTGAACCGCATTTCGGTGCGGACGGCTGCCGAGATGCGGGAGCAGGTTCTGGCGCATTTTGAGAACGCGACGGTGATCGTGAAGTGCGCGGCCGTGGCCGATTTTCGTCCCGCGGTAATGGAAGCAAACAAGATCAAGAAGTCTGGAGCTTCGCGCACCATTCAGTTCGAGCCGACCACCGATATTCTGGCCGAACTCGGCGCGCGCAAGGGCACGCGTCTGCTGATCGGCTTCGCGGCAGAGACGGAAAATCTGCGGAACGAAGCCATTCGCAAGCTGGAGGCGAAAAACTGCGACATGGTGGTGGGGAATCTCGTAGGCACCCCGGAGAGCGGCTTCGAATCGGATTCGAACGAAGTGCTTTTAGCTTTCCCGTCGGGCGAGATTCGCGAACTGCCACTCGCGCCGAAGCGGGAAGTGGCACGCTCTATTTGGAATGAGATCGCCGGATTGCTGCGGAACCGGCGGGTGAGCGTCCATGCCGGCTGACGATCTCCGCCGCCAGCTCGAATACTTCCGCGACTTGGGCTTCGAGCAGATTTACCGGCGCGACCCGGCAAGCCCAGTGCCCAAGGGTGAACCGGCTAAAGGCGAAATCATCCTGCCCTCCATGGCCCCGGTGAACGATTCGCTCGCCATGATCTCCGCCGATATAGGCGATTGCCGCCGCTGCCGCCTGCACATCGCACGCAAGAAGATCGTGTTCGGTTCAGGCACCGAAACCGCCCGCTTGGTCTTTGTGGGCGAAGGCCCGGGGGCGGATGAGGATGAGCAAGGTATTCCGTTCGTGGGGCGCGCCGGCCAATTACTCACGCAAATGATCGACGGCACCGCCAAGAAAGAAAACATTGCTATCACGCGTGCCGACGTCTATATCTGCAACGTGGTGAAGTGCCGGCCGCCGGAGAATCGCACGCCGGAGCCCGACGAAATGGCCACCTGCGGACAGTTCCTCTTCCGCCAGCTTTCCACCATTCAGCCGAAAGCCATCTGCGCTCTGGGTTCAACGGCGGCCAAGGCGCTCATCGGCGGGAAAGACGGCGTCACCAAATTGCGCGGCAAATGGCACCAGTGGAACGGCATTCCACTCATGGTCACGTTCCACCCGTCGTATCTTCTGCGGCCTTATAACCAGAATGCCAAACGCGAAGCCTGGGAAGATCTGAAAGCCGTCCTGCACCGCGTCTACGACCCTGCGTAAGAGCGTGCTAGAGCAGCTCTTCGGAGCCCCGCTTTTCAAGCATCTTGACCAGATCGGCCACCTTCTGGGCCTGATGGCGGCTCGCAATCAGCAGCGCGTCGGGAGTATCCACCACAATCAGATCGTCCACATCCACCAGCGCCACCAGCTTCTTTCCCGCGTCCACAAAATTGCCGCGGCTGCCGATCGCCACCAGCGCCGAACGCGTCACATTGCGGTCTTTATCCTGAGGCAGCAGATCGTAAACCGCGTTCCAGCTACCCACATCGTTCCAGCCAATTTCGCCGCACGCGAAACCGACCACATTCTGCGCCTTCTCCAGCACGCCGTAGTCGATCGAGACGTCCTCGCATAGCGGAAACACCTGCTTCAGCTTCGCGGTGAAGGTCTTATCGCGAAACGCGGGCAAGCTGGAAATCAGCGTCGCGGTTTTCGGCAGATAGGCCCGCATGGAATCGAGCACCGTCTTCGCGCTCCAGAAAAACATGCCCGCGTTCCAATAGAAATTTCCCTTCGCCAGATACTTCTTCGCCGCCTTGGCATCCGGCTTTTCGCGAAAGCTCTTCACGGGCGAAGCTTGGTTCGAACCGGCTTCCGTGCCCTTCGCCAGCTCAATATAGCCATAGCCGGTTTCCGCCCATCGCGGCGCAATCCCCAGCACGGCGATCTTGCCCTCTTCCGCCGCGGCGAAGGCAGCTTTCACCGTCTTCAGGTAACGCTTCGGCTTTTCAATCACGTGGTCGGCGGGGAACACGCCCATCACCGCGTCGGGGTCTATCGAGTGCAGGATATGCGCTGCCAGCGCGATTGCGGGCGCTGTATTGCGCTGTTCCGGCTCAGCTAAAATTTGCCTCTTCGGCACCTCCGGCAACTGACGGACAATCTCATCGCGCAGTAGCGGATTCGTCAGAATCCAGATTCGTTCCGGCGGCAGCAAGGGCTTCAAGCGGTCCACCGTCGTCTGAATCATAGTGCGTTCGCCGGCAATATTCAGGACCTGCTTCGCGCGGCTTCTGCGGCTCTGCGGCCAAAAGCGCGTGCCGCGTCCCCCGGCTAGAATTAACCCGTAGTGATTCATCTACTGAACCGGATAACTGTGAACGAAATTCAAAGTCCGCTTCCAGCGCGTCTTCGTGAAGAAGTGCTGCGCCAAGTCAAGGATATGATCGATGCCGATCGCGGGGTTCGACAAATCTTCCGTCGAAGCCGCATACGACCAATAGATCACCAGCGGCTTGCCGATGATATTCTCACGCGGCACAAAGCCCCAATAGCGGCTGTCCCAGGACGAATCGCGGTTATCGCCCATCGCGAAAACATAGCCCTGCGGCACCACCACTTCTTTATTGACAATGTTCTTTTCCAGCATCGCCTGAGCGGAGGGTGTAAGCGGCACATTCGGATCCACCGGAAAATTGTCGCGGTAGGAATCGATGTACTCCGTCTTATGCACAACGTAGGGCTCGTTCAATTGGTGGCCATTCAAGAAGAGCTTCTTGTTTTCCAGATGCAAACGGTCGCCGGGAATGCCCATCGCGCGCTTCACATAGGTCTGGCGAATGTCCACGGGGTAGCGGAACACGATGATGTCGCCGCGCTTCACGTCGCTATAGGGTAGCAGCGCGCCCGTCACTTTGCCGGGAGGCGCGAACGCCAACTTGTCCACCAGCAGATGGTCGCCCACCAGCAGCGTGTCTTCCATGGAGCCGGTGGGGATCACGAAGGCCTGCACCAGCGTGGTGGTTCCGAACAGCAACAGGATGATGGTGACGGTCCATTCCGCAATCACGCCGCGGGGCTGTTGCTCCTCGCGCGATTTCTTCGGGCTTGTCGCGCCGTCTTGCAAAACGGTGTCAGCGGGAGCGGGCTTCTCCGCCACGGTTATTTTTTCTCGTTCCACAGCCCACCATTGTAGCGAAGAGCCCGGCATTCGCGGTTCGCCGCGCGCCTTTTGTTCACCAACATTGTTATCCTGAGAGTGCTTCTGTCAACCAAAGTAATGATCAGCTCAGCCACATCTCTGCCCCAACCGCAGCACAAACCGTTTACCCGGATGCAATCCGTGGGGCTGGTCTTCGTTTGCACAATCCTCGGTGCCGCCGCGCAAATCCTGATGAAAAACGGAGTCAATCAGATGACTCATTTCAGCCTGATGCAAGCTGTGCGCAATGTGCCGCTGCTTGCCGGGTACTGCCTGTATGGAATCAACACGCTTCTCTTGATGTTGGCGTTGCGCGATGGCGAGCTCTCCATGCTGTACCCGATCATCGCCCTCACTTACGTCTGGGTCACCATGCTTTCCACTTACTTTTTCAATGAGCACATTAGTTTGGCGAAGATCGCGGGCATCATGGTGATTGTCGGTGGCGTGACCGTGCTCGGCAGGGCCACCAGCAAAGCATGAAGACCCCTGTTTCTTCCATGATGCTTGTGTTCGTGGCTTCCCTGATCGGGAGTTTTGGCGCGGTATTTCTGAAGCTGGGCGCGGAAAAGCTCCGGTACGGTTTCCGGCACATCCTCAGCATGCAGGCGGCCGCTGGCGTTGCGCTCTTTCTTTTGTCGAGCGTGTTCTTCGGCTGGGGAATCAAGAATGGCGAATTGAGCGTGCTCTATCCCATGGTGTCGCTTGGCTACGTCTGGACGCTGCTGTGGAGCCGCATCTTCTTTAAAGAGCCTGTGACAAAATCGAAGTTCGCGGCCTTGGGTTTGATTTTGTTCGGTATCGTTTTAATCGCGGGAGCGGGGTAACAGCAATGAAATTACCGGTCTTGATTTTCTTCGCGTCACTCTGTTTCGCTGCCGACCCCTGGCCTGCAGCCGACATCCTGGAGCCGGCAGCGCTTGTCCCGGAACTGGCGAAGGCTCAGCCGCCTATCGTGATTTCAGTCGCGTTTCCGGTGCTCTACCGCAACAAACATATCGTTCACGCCATGGACGCAGGAGCGGCTTCGAAACCCGAAGGCATCGCCGCCCTGAAAGAACTAGTGGCCTCCACCCCCAAGAATTCCGACATCGTGATTTATTGCGGCTGCTGCCCCCTGGAGAAGTGTCCGAACGTCCGGCCCGCCTATAGTCTGCTCAAGAGCATGGGCTTTGAACATGTGCGCGTGCTGCATATCGCAACCAACATGAGTGCCGATTGGTACAGCCATAACTACCCTTCGGAACCCGGCCATACGGCTCTCTGAAAAATTAGGTGGTGGATCAGTTTGAACGCTGGGTAGATACAACGCCGTTTATCGGGTTTTATGTTAGCTCAACCGATCTTGGCTCGCAATTACAAGGGACAACCCCCCCGCGGCTCGGTGACTTAGGAATTTGAATCCCGCCGTGGAGAGGGCGCTACATAACCATTCTTTTGATAGTCTGAGTTTGCGGTAGCTGCTCTTACTGAGCGTCCATCCAGAGTCGCCCAGCGAATGAACAAGGTCAGTGACTCGGACCGTTTCCGAGTCCTCGTATTCGAGGAAACAGGTCATGATCTTGCCTTCCTCACTGCGAACAGGATGAAGCGGTCAGTATCACTTAGCAGAGTGGTCAAGTCCCTGTACGTAATGATGAAGATCCCGTCTTGCGAAAGTCTCCGCGCAACGGCTGCAAAAAGTGTAGATACCGCCTCCTTTGAGGGAAGATAAGTGAGCGTGTCTCCCATGCAAACGATGAGATTGGCTCTTCGAGAGTCGCTGTCATTCTGAAAATCGGTAAGATCAGCGAGCTTCGCTTCAATCTGATATTGGGCTGCGCGCGTCTGCAACTGATTCAGCAGCGCCGCACTCGTATCGATTGCCAATACCGGTGAAAATTCCAGCTCAGCTAATGCAAGCGTCTGAAAACCGGGACCAGCACCCAAATCTATAGCGAGGCCGCGCTTTGTAGCAGCGCCAGGAGACCGGGCGAGGATGTCATCGATTAAGGCTCTTTGCTCTGCTACTTTCTCTTCAAAAGGAAGCCCGACCATCCACAAATAGTGCTCGGATAAAAGGCTCTTGTAGTGCTCCGAAACGGTGGACATGGCCGATAGTGTAACTAGATCCCTTGGCAATACACCAACGGAGCATCGATCCTGCCTGGTCGGCTTGTATTTACCCAAAGTTAAACTGACCCACTACCAAAACTCAAGGTCGCAGTACCCGGTCCATCTCCAGAAACTCTTCGATATCGGCATTGCCGGAATGTGCCAGATCGCCCGGCGGCCCGAAGAAAATCACGTCGCCCTTGAAGAGGAACACCACGCGATCCGCCAGGCGATGCATCAGGTCAAGATCGTGCGTCACCACCACGCTGGTCAGCTTGAGCTGATTTTTTAAACGCAACATCAACTCCGCCATATGATCGCTCATGATGGGGTCCACCATGGTGGTGGGCTCGTCATAGAGGATGCACTCGGGCTGCGCCGCCACCGCGCGCGCAATGGCCACCGCGCGCCGGTACCCTGTCGGAAGATCGGCCGGATAGGAATCCCGCGCATCGGCAATACCCACCATCTTCAGCAGTCCGTCAACAATATCGTCTTTGCTCTTTTCGTCGTAATCTTCGCGCAGCTCAAGAGAGGACATGATGTTCTCCGCCGCCGTCAGCGAATCGAACAACGCTCCCGATTGAAACACCATCGTGACCTTCTTGCGAACCGGTCGCATCTGGTCTTCCGTAAACGCGGTGATATCTTCGTGAGCCACAATCACTTGCCCCCCGTCCGGCTTCAGAAAGCCCATAATCATATTCAGGCTGACCGATTTGCCCACGCCGCTGCGCCCAATCACGGCCACCGTTTCGCCGCCGTCCACGTGAAAATTGGCGTCAACTAAAACCGGCTTATCGAACGTCTTGTTTACGTGCCGAAATTCAAGGTAGTGCGGGAATTCGTCGGTCATGTGGTTGAGGGGCCTGCCGGTCGCGCAGAAACCGGTCCCATTCGGGGAAGGTATTGACGTTTTGAAACACGTGAGCGTTTTCGGCGGGCCAAAGTTCAGCTTGCAGCATCGCGACCGCATCCACAACCCGGCGTGTGCCTTTCTCAAGCGCGGCCGTAACAGTGATCGCGCAGCGCTTGCGGTAAACGGCGCACAAAGGCTGCAACCGGCCACTCGTCACGGGAGTGATCGTGATGGGGACGATGCAGTCAGTGCCCTGCCCCGCACGTCCGGCCCGGCGTTCCAGTTCGCGAAACACAGCGGCATCCAGAAGCGGCATATCGCAGGCGGCAATCAGGTTCCATTCGGCTGCGAAACGCGATTGGAGAGCAGCCTCGATTCCCGAAAGAGGGCCGCGCCCCTCTTCCTCATCCGCCACCACCGGGAAACCCAGATGCGCGTACAACGCGGGCTGCCCTACCAGACAAACAGTCTGAGTAACCTGGCCCAGTTCCCGCGCGATGTGTTCGGCCAAAGCATTTCCGCGAAAGGGCAAAAGCGCTTTATTTGTGCCCATTCTGACGCTTGCGCCGCCCACCAGAACGAAGCCCGAAAGGCTTTGAGCCCCACTCATCAGGAGATGATATCATTGCAATACGTGACCCGACGCCAGCGCTTCGCGCCATGCTTCCTTTTCCTTCTGCTCGCCGCCGTGTCTTTCGGCCCTGCTCTGCGCGCGGAACCCTTGGCTACCCCCACAATAGCTACCCGCACCACGCTGGTAGTAAGAACCGATGCCCGCACCGGCAGGCTGGTGAGAAGCGTTGTGGTAGCGCCCCGGCCCGTGCTGGTGAAGGCTTCCCTGGCTCAAACGACGCCCCAGGCGACCGATATCTCGCAATCCATCGCCAGCGGTTCCCTCAGCGACATGATCGATGCCATTGCCGAGCGTAACCAGGTGGAAGCACCTCTGGTTCATTCCGTTATCAAGGCCGAAAGCAATTACAATCCCGCCGCCCTCTCCCCCAAAGGCGCACAGGGCCTGATGCAGTTGATCCCCTCCACAGCGCACCGTTTCGGCGTTTCGAACAGCTTCGACGTACAGCAGAACATCGAAGGCGGCGTGAAATACCTGAAGTTTCTAATCGAGCTTTACAACAACGATTACCCGAAGGTGATCGCCGCCTACAACGCCGGTGAAGGTGCCGTCGCTAAATACGGTGGCATTCCTCCCTATTCCGAAACCATCAATTACGTCTATCGAGTAGGCCGCAATCTGAAGGCCGCGCGCCAGTTCGCTGAACTGAAAGCCGCGGAGCGCAAAGCTAAACCGCAGCCCGTGGAAACCGCCGCCGTCAAAACTGGCGATGTGAAATCAGGCGAGGAATCGCACACCATCCAGGCTGTCACCGGCGACGACGGCAGGATATACTACAAGACACAGTAGGCATGCGACTGCGGCTGATTTTCGGAGCCCTCTTCTTAGCAGCCCCGCTTCACGCACAGCCTGCCACCCAAGTTCTACAGGTCTCCGATGTCCGCTTTTGGACCCTTCCGGGCACTACGCGCGTCGCCATCGAAACCACCGGCGAGTTCCATTACAAGTCGGATCACATCCCCAACCCCGAACGGCTCTTCTTCGATGTCGAGGGAGCGAAACCCAAAAGCGCGGGCCGCAAAATTCAAGTCAAGCAAGTCAACGACAAGCTCCTGAAGCGGATTCGCATTGCCGAAAACGTTCCCGGCGTCACACGCATCGTGCTCGACCTCGAAACCAACGTCGAGTACACCGCCTCTCAGCTCTCGAATCCCGACCGGCTGATTGTGGAGCTGCGCGCCGCCGGTACGCCACCCAAACCCGCCCCAGAAGCGCCGGCGCCTATGACTGTCTCCGCCGTCGTCCCCAACCCGCCCACGAGGATTCCGGCGGGCGTTAACCTCCCGGCAAAAATACCAGCCGCACTCGCCTCCCCCGCCACGGTCATCGAAAATCCCGCTACCGCGGATTACAAGCCGCCGCAGATTTTCTCGAAGCCCACTGCCAGCGTCCCTACCGCGCTCTCTTCAATCGAACCGCCCCCGGCCAGCCCTTCCCGGCGCTTCTCACAAGATGGCAGCCGTTCACTGGTGCGCGCCCTCGGCCTGAAAATTAATCGCATAGTGATCGACCCCGGCCATGGCGGGCACGATCAAGGCACCAGCGGAACCGCCGGTCTGCTGGAGAAAGACCTGGTGCTCGATGTCGCCCTCCGCCTGGGTAAGCTGATTGAACAGCGCATGGGCAGTGAAGTGGTTTTCACGCGCCAGGACGATACGTTCATAGGCCTGCGCGAACGCACCGCTCTCGCGAATCAACGCAAAGCCGATCTTTTTCTCTCCATTCACGCCAACAGTTCCGCCGCCACCCGCGTCGCCGGAATCGAGACTTACTACCTGAACTTCACGTCATCCACCGAATCTCTCGACGTTGCCGCCCGCGAAAATGCCAGCGTCCAAAACAGCGTTTACGATTTGAAAGACTTGGTTCAGAACATCGCCCAGCACGACAAAATTGAAGAATCGCGCGAATTTGCCCAGAGCATCCAAACGTCCCTGCAAAGCTTCGAAACAAAATCCAGCCCATCCGCCAAAGACCGCGGCATCCGCAAAGCGCCCTTCGTGGTTCTGATCGGCGCGCAGATGCCTTCCGTTCTGGCGGAAATCGGTTTCCTCAGCAATCCCCGCGAGGAATCGCTGCTCAGCAAACCGGAACACCGGCAGAAACTGGCTGAAGCTCTGTACCGCGGCCTCTCCCGCTACGCCCAGAGTTTGAGCCATTTCGAAATCACAAGTCGCGAATAGTGCAATTAGTGCTTGTAAATCCGGAACCGCCCGCCTACGATGGTAACCGTATGTTTCATAACATTCGGCTACTTACGTGGACCTCATGATTTACTCCCGCTCCGCCGAATATGCAATCCGCGCCTCCCTCCACTTGGGCATCCTGGAGGGTGGCAAATGCGCGATGGCGAAAGATATCGCCGCCGATGAGGAAATTCCCGCTCACTTCCTGGCAAAACTGCTCCAACAGCTTGCCCGCAAGGGGTTGCTGAAGAGCCAGAAAGGTCCCAGCGGCGGATTTTGCCTGCGCCTGAAAGCCAAAGACGTGCGTCTCATCGACATTGTGGAGGCGGTAGATGGGCTCGAACACTACTCGAAATGCATTGTCGGATTTCCGGAATGCAATGACCGCATGGGCTGCCCCATGCACGATAGCTGGATTGCCCTGCACTCGCGTATCATGGATTACTTGAGGCGCAATACTGTAGGTAGTCTGGTCCGGCAGATGGAAGCGCGGAATCAGGCTGCGGGTCGCAAGTCACGAGTCAAAGGGCTGAAGCCGGCCAACTGGCGAACGGTAGCGGAAAACATATCAGCCATTTGGCGACGGTTGAAACGATA
>JBBROT010000061.1:0-12923 GCA_038229155.1 Bryobacterales bacterium
CACTTTCGTGACCGACGATCGGGGGCAGGCCACCGAGGCAGTGCTTCATCAGAACGGCAGAGACCAGACTGCGAAGCGAATCGGACAAGATGAGGCTTCGGCACTGGCGGACGCTTCGGCAAAAAGAATAAAAGATGGGAAGCCGGCGGGTGGATCGGAAGCCGCGATTCGCCGCACCATCGAAGAGGTCCGGGCAGGGCAACCGAAATACGAACTGATGAGTAAAGAGCTGGCGGCGGCCACACAACAACAATTGCCTCAAATCAGAGCCCTTATTGAGCAACTTGGTGCAGTGCAAACGATTCTGTTTAACAAAGTAGGACCGGACGGCGCTGAGACCTTCGAAGTGAAGTTCGAGCACGGTTCAACGGAATGGGGAATTAGACTGGAACCGGATGGACGAATTGCCAGTTTGGGATTCCGCCCGTTGTAGCTCGGAACCCGAGTTCAGCGAGTGGCCTGGTTCGAAAGCGCGCCTTTCAAGAAGGCGGAGACACTCGTAGGATCTTCCGGTCCGCAGCGAATTCAAATACGGTTGCTAAGGTCCGAACCACGGTCTCTCCCGCCGGATCGCGCACTGGATCGATCGGCACGAAGAGTGCGGTTCCTTCCCGGCGTGATAGAACGTTGCTTACCACCATCGCTCGCATCATCCAAATGGCGGCGCGCACATCCGGGCAATCCACGCCAAGCCATCCGGCGTATTTGTGAGAAGAGGGTCGCAGCCCCGTTAACCGGAGAATCTGCTCTGACATCGCATCGCAGAGAAGTTGAATGCTCTCGCCCCGAACGCCGTACGCCGATATCGGGGGTTGAATCAGCGGCGACTCCTTGTCCATTTTCGCGAATAAGTCTTCGATTTTCTTCTGCTCACGGTCCAACATATGGTCGAACCAGTAATGACAGGTTTTCGAGATAGCGGTAATCACGTTCTTAATCTCTTTCTCCACACGGTAGTCCGGCCCCGCGGGTAGATCGAGAGCGGTGCCGGCGCAGTGAGCGAAGATGTTCTCCATTACGATGGCTCGAACCAGCCATTCCGCGGTACCTCGGTTCGCGCACTCGATCCTGACCCAGCCCGCAACCGGCGAGGGGGCAGCCGCCAACTCAGTCGTCAATGCGATCCCGCGGCAAATCTCTGTCACGACTTCCCGATAACGATCGGGTTGCGCCTCTATCGCGGCACGGGAGCCCGGTTCCAGAAGCATCCCTTTGTGCGGAGGGCCGCCCGCCATTGCCAAATCGCAGAACGTGTCCCAAATTTCATTCCAGGCCACCTTGCCGTCGCGTCCAAATTTCAGCGCCGCGGACCCCATAGACACCGGTTGAACATCTTCGTAACAGTCCTGATATTCTTCCGGCAGAATCGTTCTGAGCCTGAGATCCAGCTCTTCAAATTTTCTTCGATCGCGCCAACTCTGTAACATCCAGCCTCTCAGCACCAGTTTGCTATGAACGAACCGGATTTAGGCGAGTATGGTTGCAGCCATGGAAATAAAAGACTTTCTTCCAAGCGATCCACAGCTGGAAGAGTTCGGGCGGCAGCATGGGATTCACCCTCTACATATTGAGGACTGCCGGTCCGATAAACAGCAGGCCAAGCTGGAGGCCGGTGATGGATACCTCTTTGCCGTTCTTAAGATAATCCAGTTGGCCGATGACGAACTGATTACCTCAGATTTCGATGTGTTCTTAGGCAGCGATTACGTTGCGACGGTACACAAAGCCTCTGTCCTGGGTTTTTCTCTACCCCCGTCGGGAGAAATGGGGTTACCGCCGGCGCCTGACCAAGTGTTCCACCGGCTTCTTGACAGAATAGTCGATTCGTACCTTCCCGTCCTCGACGAGGTAGAAGATCGAATCGATCTGCTGGAAGATCGTGTGGTTCGGGAACCGGACAGCGATGTACTGCAACGCATTGCCGATCTTTTGGCCACGCTGCTCGATCTTCGCCGCGTCTTGGCAAATACGCGCCGGATCGCTTTTTCTCTCTATCGAACCGATACTCCTTTGCTGGGCAAAAACTTGCAACCATTTTTGCGGGACGTTCACGACCACCTCGAACGCGACCTTGCTTCAGCAAACAGCGAACGCGAGCGCCTGAAAGGATTGCTGGACATCTATCATTCGAGCCTTGCCAGCCGCAACAATGAAGCGACCCGGATTTTGACAGTCATGGGGACCGTGAGTCTGCCGTTTGTGGTGATCGCGTCGTTTTTTGGGATGAGTTTGAGATATCCGCTCTGGATGAATTGGCCTGGAACGATTCTGGCGATCGTAGGTGTCATCGTAGCGGTTACCGGGGGCCTGCTCTTTTATCTGCGAAAGCGCAACTATCTCTGAGCAGCCCCGCCTGTTCACCTTTCAACTACTACGACCGTTTCACTTCGACTACAAACATCCAATTTTCCGCCCTACCCGTATATTTCGGTGTTACGATTTGTAAAAGCGTGCTACTTCCCATCAAATCAAGCTGTTTTCTTTTGCTGTCGTTCTCACTTGCAGGTGCAATGTTTGCACATGATTTGTACCTGCTACCAGGTCTCTTTCGGGTACCCCAGGGGGGGGAACTGAAGGTGGCTTTTCACAACGGGGACTCCTTCCCTGAGAGTGAGGTAGCACCCAAAGTTGAGCGGTTGCGAGACTCTCAAGTCTCCGGCAGGAGCGGATCGGCGGCGATGAAAAACCTGCGCGTTTCCGGAAACGAGACGTTCGGGGACGTTACGATTGCCGGAACAGGAAACTTTCTCCTTTCTGTCCGGACAGTTCCGAACTTCATCGAACTCGCGCCAGACAAATTCCTGGCCTACCTCAAGGAGGAAGGATTGAGTGAAGTGATCGAATGGCGCACTCAGCACGCAGAAACGGGTAAACCCGGCCGTGAGCGATATACAAAATTTGCAAAATCATTGATCCGCTCCGGTTCTCCCGACGATTACTTTCAGCACGCTCTTGGGTTCCCGATAGAAATCATTCCGCTCCGCGATCCGTCTACGATTCATGCGGGCGGTTCGTTGCCTGTCCAGGTCATGTTCCTGGGCAAGCCAGCTGCGGGCCTTCAAGTGGAGTCTGCCTGGGCCTCCGGTACCCGGAAAAAAACGATTGTAGTCGGCAGAACGGGCGCGGACGGTTCGATTACTGTTCCCGTCCCCCAAACAGGCAAATGGCGATTGCACAGCCTGAAAATGGAACGCTGTGCCGAGCCTGCCGCGGCGGATTGGGAAAGTTCCTGGGCTAGCCTTACTTTCGAAATCCAGTAGTCTGCCTATCCGTGGAATCACAATGTCAAAATATCTTTTTTCACTCTCACTGGTCTTTCTGTTTTGCGGATTGCCTGAATTCGCCCACGGTCAATCGGCAACTGCATCATTAAGCGGTTTCGTCACTGATCCTCAGGGCCGGCCTGTTGCCGGCGCACGGGTGATTCTCACTGACCTCACGAAAAATGTTCGTCTGGAGAGTTCCACCACCACCGGCGGACGGTTTAGCTTCTCCCATGCCCAGCCAAGTCAATATGTGGTCCGTGTTCAACAAGCGGGGTTCGCGACCGCCGAAGTGGCGCGGCTGACTCTGAACGTCAATGACGATGTGACCGTTCGTTTGGAATTACAAATTGCCGCGCGCGGGGAAGCGGTAGTGGTCCGCAGCGAGTTGCCCGTGGTCAGCGAGTCTCCCGCTGTGAGCACCGTGGTGGACCGGCAATTTATTGAGAACCAGCCGCTGAATGGACGAAGTTTCCAAACGCTTGTCGAATTGTCGCCGGGCGTGGTCTTGACGCCATCCTCGCTTCCCACGGCGGGCCAGTTCAGCGTTAACGGACAGCGGACCAGCAGCAATTACTTCACGGTGGATGGCGTGAGCGGCAACTTCGGTTCGACGGCGTCGGTAACGCTTTATGAAAGCGCGGGCGGCAGCATCCCTTCTTATTCGGCCCTTGGGACAACCACAAGTCTGGCTTCCGTGGATGCCGTCCAGGAGTTTAGCATCCAAACTTCCACCTATGCCCGGAGTTCGGGCGACAGCCGGGCGGTCAAATTTCCATCGTTACCCGATCCGGAACGAACCAACTCCACGGAAGCGCATTTGAATATCTCCGGAACAGCGCTCTGGACGCCAACAACTATTTCGCCAACGCGAACCGGTTGCAAAAACCCGCGGAGAGACAGAATGATTTCGGCTTCACCGTGGGCGGCCCGGTTTTCGTTCCAACTTTGGGCGTTGGTGGTTCACGCTATTACAACGGCCGCGATCGGACATTTTTTTTCGCCTCCTATGAAGGTGTCCGGCTGCGTCAACCCGCTGTGACCGCGCCCTTGCAAGTGCCGTCCTTGAACGCCCGGCAGAATGCAACGGGGTCTTTGAAAGATATTCTGAATGCGTTCCCTTTGCCGACCGTGGCCGCGCTTGCGAACGATCCTACGGCCGCGCCTTACATCGGCAGTTTCTCCAACCCTTTGTCGCTGAACGCAACCAGTTTCCGTATCGACCATGCGGTTGGCCAAAAGCTCACCTTGTTCGCCCGTTTTAGTCATGCTCCCTCGGAAGATCGCCAGCGCGCCCGTTTCTGCGCCGCGAGTTGCGTGGCCAATCTGAAGTACGACGCCGATACTGCCACGGCCGGGGCCACGATGATCTTCAGTCCCGGAGTGAATAACGATCTCCGGTTCAACTTCAGCAAATCGCGCACCAACCAAAGCTACTTTATCGACACATTCGGTGGCGCGATCGTCCCGCCCGCCTCCAGCCTCTATCCTGCATTTACGTCGGGCAAGAACGGATACATTTATATCGAGCTGAATTCCTCCGGCAGTAACACTCTCAGCGATGGCTTGTTTTCCGACAATCGGCAGCGGCAGTGGAACATAGTGGATTCGTTGTCCTGGAACGTTGGCGGTCACGCCCTCGGGTTCGGCGCGGATTACCGGCGGCTTGCTCCCATCTCCAACTCCGGGAATTACAAGAGATCGTTTCTTCCCGACAACATTGCCGACCTTGTCAACAACGTGCCTACCGCGGCAACCATTGTGGCACCTCAATTTGTGCTCCACCCCATTTACACCAATGTTTCCGCATACGCGCAGGATACCTGGCGAATTGCGCCAGGCCTCACGCTCACGTACGGACTCCGTTATGAAGTGAATCCTTCGCCGTCCGAGGAAAACGGTCGCCTGCCGCCCACGGTACTCAATCTAAATAATCCCAGCACCCTGGCACTTGCTCCCTCAGGAACAAGGCTCTACGATACATCCTGGAAAAATTTCGCTCCGCGCGTAGGCGCCGCTTACCAACCGTTCAAAACGGGGAGGACGGTGATTCGTGGTGGCTTCGGCGTGTTCTACGACTTGGGCTATGGCTTTACCGGAAGCTCGTTTAGCACCGGAATCTATCCCTTTGCCGCAACGCTTAGTTTACCCGCGGTGACCTTCACCTCGCCTCAGTTTGCCGTTCAACCTCCGGCCGTCAACCCGAATCCGCCGTATCCGAGGGTCTTCGCCTATTCGAATGACTTCTCGCTGCCCTACACACTGGAATACAACTTCGCCGTGGAACAGGGTTTCGGGAACAACGACAGCGTTTCTGTCAGCTACGTGGGTGCGGCGGGCCGCCGCCTGGGCCGTGTGGAAAGTTTGCGCCGGGCCAATCCGAGCTTTCCGCGCGTCGATATCGTGAGAGACAATGGCTCTTCCGATTACAACGCGCTCCAACTTGAGTACCGCCGCCGCATTTTCCATGGATTCCAGGCGCTCGGCTCTTATAGTTACGGCAAGTCGCTCGATACAGTGTCCGAGGAATCGATCAATAACTTTCAGGCACCAGCCTCCAGGTACAACAGCATCCAGGATCGCGGTCCTTCCAGCTTCGACATTCGCCACACCTTCACCAGCGCGCTCAGTTACGCAATCCCTTCACCTTCCAGCGAAATTGGACGCAAAGTCCTGGGCGGCTTCGCCCTCGATAGCTTTCTTCGTTCCAGATCGGCGCGTCCAATCAACATTCTGACCGGCCGCGATGCACTCGGATTAGGCTTCACGACTGTTACCAGGCCGGATTTGATTGCCGGTGTTCCCCTGTATCTTGGCGACGCAAATGTGCCTGGGGGCAAGCGGCTGAATGCCGCCGCTTTCAATGGAGCGTCGCCGGTAGCCAACCTGCGGCAGGGCACACTGGGCCGAAATGTTTTGCGCGGTTTCGGCGCTAGCCAGGTGGATGTTTCTGTGCGCCGTGATTTCCGCTTAACGGAACGGGCCAGCCTGCAGATGCGGGTGGATGGCTTCAACATTTTGAATCATCCCAATTTCGACAATCCTGTTGCGATCCTGACGGACCCCAATTTTGGACGTTCCACGCAAATGCTCGCAAGCGGGTTGGGTGGGCTCAGCACTTTGTATCAGGTAGGCGGCCCACGCTCATTGCAAGTTGCGGCGAAGATCGTGTTCTAGCGTTTGTGCCGAAGCTGAACGCAGTTGCTCTTTGGCGAATAGCTCGTGAGCGGCGCGGCGCTCAAAAAAATTCCCATCTAGGGTTCGAAAGTCGCACAAGTTCACCGTCTGGCGACGGAGTATTATGCAGTGCGATGGCGGAGAGGGTGGGATTCGAACCCACGTTAGAATTTCTCCTAAACACGCTTTCCAAGCGTGCGCCTTCAACCGCTCGGCCACCTCTCCCCGCTTTGGGAACTCTTTCAGCCTAGCATTACTCGTGGTTTGAAGGCGCGGCGTTCGCTCTTGTCCAGCCGATGTGCAGCGCGTGGTAACCCAAATACAGAAAACTTCCGCCCGCCAGGGCTAGCGGATAATTGGTCCAGGCAACCCCCAGGTGCGGGGTGAGGGTGGTACCGGCGAATGCTCCCACTAGTGTGGTGGCTTCAGCGGCGGTTGCCCAGCCAAATGCCTCTGGCCTAGTTCTGGTGCTCGATTTCAGAATCGCCCCCAGCGCCAGCCCTTCCGGTAATTTATGCAGCAGAATCGCGGCCGGAAATGCGAAACGGATTCCCGCTGGCGCGCCGGCCGTAACTCCCGAGAGGCCCCATCCGTCCAGGAAAGCGTGAGCGGCGGCGGCACAAGCCAGCGGTACCGTAAAACCATGGAGCGCGGATTCGCACTGGCTATGACTATGCCCGTGCGTGCTGGAGCAGGCGGGGCAAACGGTCTGAGTCTTGCGGTCGATCAGGAACAGAAGGCCGTACCCGGCGGCGAAAATAGGCAGGCTCTTCATCCAGCCAATCTCCCCGGCCAATTCCGGGAGCAGAGCGAAGAGAGAAACGCCCATCAGCAAAATTCCGCTGAACAGGACCACATAACGGGTGATGCTGGGCACCCGGTGCAGGTACATTCCGGGCACAACTCCGGCCAGAGCCACGGCGAAGGCTAAAAGGGGGAGGCCCATCCACACTATGCTACAGTCTCTAAAGGAATTACGGGTCCGTACTTCCTCCAAAACATACTCTCTATGATCAAAGTGGAAGGTCTGTCGAAGCGGTACGCGCGCAATCTGGCGGTGGATAATATTTCGTTTGAGGTGGCCAAAGGCGAAATTGTCGGCTTCCTGGGTCCGAACGGCGCGGGTAAGACCACCACCATGCGGATTCTGACGTGCTTTCTGCCGCCTTCTTCGGGCAAGGCGTCCGTGGCGGGTTTCGATACCCTGGAGCAGCCGATGGAAGTGAAGCGGCGCATCGGTTATCTGCCGGAAACGCCTCCGCTCTATCCCGATATGGCGGTGAAAGAATATCTAGAATTCGTCGGGAATTTGAAGGGTCTGCCTTCGAAAGAAATTCCCCGGCGCGTGGCCGAAGTGATGGACCGGTGCGCTGTCGCCGATATGAGCGGGCGCTTGATAGGGAAGCTCTCGAAAGGCTACCGTCAGCGTGTGGGTCTGGCGCAGGCCATTCTGCACAACCCGGAAGTTCTGATTCTGGACGAACCCACCAGCGGGCTCGATCCGAAGCAGATCAGCGAAACGCGTGAGCTGATTTCGAGCCTTGCCGGCGATCACACCATCATTCTTAGCACCCACATCCTGAGTGAAATTGAGCACTCCTGCAACAAGGTGATCATCATCAGCCGCGGCAAAGTGGTGGCCACCGATACCGTGAAAAACCTGAACAGCCGCATGCAGGGAGCGGAAGGCGTGATTGTGGAAGTGGGCGCGCCTTCGAATGTGGACGCGGCCCAGGTGCGTCAACTTTTTGAGCAGATGCCGGGCGTGAGCCGGGTGGTGATGCGCGAAAGTAACGAGGGGCGCCACTCCTTTGAAGTGGAAGGATTGCGCGATGCGTCAGTACGCGGCGAACTGGCGCGGGCGGTGGTACACGCCGGTTGGGATTTAACGGAATTGCGCCCGCAAGGCTTCAGCCTGGAAGACATCTTCCTCGAATTGACCGCGTCAGAGAAGAAGAGTTCGGAGGGCGTCACGGTTCAATGAGAAACACTCTCACCATTTGCACCAGGGAAGTGAAAAGTTACTTCACTTCTCCTATTGCTTACTTACTACTTACAATTGTGGCTGTTTTGTTCGGTTACTTTCTGTATATCTACACGCAGTTTTTCGTAATGCGTGGAATGGAAATGCAGATGGGCGGCCAGAACCAACCCATGAATGTGAATGACATGGCGATTATTCCCGCGCTGAATACGGCGTCAGTCATTATTTTGTTTCTGATTCCCATGATCTCCATGCGTTTGTTCGCGGAAGAAAACCGGCAAGGCACCATGGAATTGCTGATGACGTCGCCTGTGCGTGACTTTGAAATTGTACTCGGTAAGTGGCTGGGCGCCATGGTGATGTATGCCAGCCTGCTGGGCGTTTCCATGCTGGGCGTTGCGCTGCTGTTCGGTTACGGCACGCCGGATTGGAAGCCCATCGGTGCCGCCTATCTGGGCATGCTGCTACAGGGCGGTTGCCTGCTGGCAATCGGCACATTTATCTCCACCACCACGAAGAATCAGATTGTCGCGGCCGGTGCCACCTTCGCCGTGTGCCTGCTGCTGTGGGTGCTGGACAGCGTGAGCCAGTTCCAACAGGCGCCCTGGACCAAAGTGATTGCCTACGCGTCGGTGTTGAGTCATCTGGAGCCGTTTTTGCGGGGCGTGATCGATACGAAAGACGTGATTTTCTACCTGACGATGATCTTTTTGGGTTTGTTTTTGACAACGCGTTCGCTCGAATCGCTGCGGTGGAGGAGCTAGCACGATGGCTGCTTCCGAATTCCTGAAAGCTCGCCAGACGCGCTACGGTGCTTATCTCACGGTCTATGTCATCGTGGTGGTCGCGATTCTGGGTGCAATCAATTATCTCGCCAACGCACATAACAAGAGCTTCGATGCGACAGCCAACAAGCGGTACACTCTATCCGATCAGACCAAGAAAGTAGTAAGTGGCCTCAAGAGCGATACCGAAATCACTTACTTTCAAAAGGCCACCGATTTCACGCGCGGCCGTGACCTTCTGGATCGCTATGCCAATCTTTCGAACAAGCTGCATGTGAAGTACATCGATCCAGAGAAAGACCCTCTGGCAGCGAGGGCCGCGGGCATCCGGACGTTCGGCACCACCGTGGTCGCAACCGGCGGCCGTTCGCAAGAGGCGAAAGCGTTGACGGAAGAGGAAATCACCGGCGCACTGATCCGCGCGTTGAAAACCGGTGAACGGCTGGCCTGCTTCGTTGTGGGGTCGGGTGAATTGGGTACTGACGACACAGACCGGGCTGGACTCTCCGGGCTCAAGACCGCTCTTGAAAAAACCACGTTCAAGACTCAGACCGTGAGCTTACTCGAAAAGCCGGAAGTTCCGGCAACGTGTTCCGTGCTGGTGATTGCGGGTCCGAAGCGGGATTACGTGCAGCCCGCCGTGGATGCCGTGAAAAAGTATCTCGATGCCGGTGGCCATGCCATGGTGCTGATCGATCCGGCTATCGATTTCGGCAAGGGCGATGCGAATAGCGGCAGCCCCGCGCTGGTGGCCATGCTCGGGAGCTATGGGGTCGGCGTAAATAATGACCTGGTGATCGATGGCAGCGGCATGGGGCAGATGTTCGGCTTCAATGAGGCGTCTCCCATCGTAATGCAGTATGAAAGCCAGCCCATTGTGGCCGGGATGCGCAGGAGCGCAACCGTATTTCCGCTGAGCCGAAGTCTGGATGTGAAGAGCGGCGCGGAGAAGTTATTTTCCACCACGGCCAGCAGCTTTGCCACAACCAATCTGACGCCGCCCATCAAGATCGATCCGGCGAAGGATAAGAAGGGGCCGTTTACTTTGGGTGCCGCGGCAACCGTGGGCGGCAAGGGCCGCATCGTGGTGGTGGGCAGCTCCAGTTGGGTGAAGAATGAAGTGTTCGGCATCGGCCAGATTGGCAATCGGGATCTGGCGCTGAATGCCGTGAACTGGCTGACCGCCGACGAAGACTTAATCGCAATCCGTCCGAAAGATCCGGAAGACAGGCGCATCAGCATGACGCGGCGGCAGATGAGCCTGCTGTTCTTTCTGCTGGTGGTGGCCATTCCGCTGTGCGTCATCCTGGTGGGCACATCCGTTTACCTGCGCAGGAGATAGAGGCGTTCGCATGAAGAACAAGGGACTGCTGATAGCGGTCGCAGTACTGGTGGCATTGGGCGGCGCGGTCTATTGGTCTGAACAGAAAAAGGCGGCGGACGAAAAGAAGCCGCCCGTGTCAGCCGACGCGCCGCCGAAGATCCTGACCATTCCCGAAGACCAGATTCAGGGCATCCGCATGGAGAAGCGCGGGGGCGAAACAACGGTGCTTTCGAAAGCGTCCGGCACGTGGGCCATTACGGAGCCACAAGCTACCGGCGCGGATCAGGATGCGGTAAACGGCGTGGTGCAGAACCTATCGAACCTGGCGTCAGATCGCCTGATCGATGAGAAGGCCGGGCAACTGGCGACTTACGGTCTGGCAACTCCCGCTGAGCAAATCACAGTAACTCGCAAAGGTGGCAAGACGGACACCATCCTGTTGGGCGATGACGTGCCCACCGGGTCTGGAACCTACGCCAAGCTGGCGAACGATGCGCGCGTGTTCACCGTGGCGACCTTCGTGAAGACCGGCATCGATAAGGGTCTCAAAGATTTACGCGATAAGCGGCTGCTGCATTTCAACTCGGACAAACTTACCGGTGTGACTGTTGCCGCGAAGGGCGGCAGCTTCGCTTTCGCGAAGAACGCGCAAGGCGAGTGGCAGGTGGTGAAGCCCTCAGCTATGCGCGCCGATGGCCAACAAGTGGATGATCTGGTTCGCAAGTTGAAAGAGGCGAAGATGGACGTCAACCTATCGGAGACGGACGCCGCCGCCATGCTCAAGACGTTCAGCACCGCGACCAAAATAGCCACAGTCACCACCGCCGATTCCGCCGGCGCGGAAACGCTTGAGATCCGCAAAGGGAAAGAGAAAGACTATTACGCGAAGAGTTCTTCGGTGGGCGGTGTCTACAAGACCACTGCCGAATTGGGCGAAGGTTTGGACAAATCCGTCGATGACTTCCGCAATAAGAAGCTGTTCGATTTCGGCTTCACCGATCCCGCGCAGGTGGGCGTGGGTGCGCAGGTGTTTCAAAAGTCAGGCGAGAAGTGGATGTCGGGCGGCGGGCAAATGGATTCCGCAACTGTTCAAACGTTGATCGACAAGCTGCGCGATTTGACGGCTTCCGGCTTTGCCGCGAAAGCTTCCGGTGCGCCGTTCCTTGCTCTCAGCGCGGCTGCGGCGGATGGCAAGCGTCAGGAGCGCGTCAGCGTCAACAAGCAAGGCGAGACCTACGTTGCCACGCGCGAAGGGGAGCCCGCTGTGTACCAGTTGGACGCGAAGGCTGTCGATGAGATTCAAAAAGCGGCAGCAGCCGTGAAGCCCTTCAGTGCGCCCAAAGCAGCGCCCAAAAAGTGAACGCGCTTCTCACTGACCTTTACGAACTCACCATGTCCGCGGGCTATTTCGCGGCCGGTAAGACCCAGGACACCGCCACCTTCGAACTGGCCATCCGCAGGCTGCCGCGGCATAGGAATTACGTGCTAGCCGCGGGCTTGCCGCAGGTTGTGGAATACCTGCAAAACCTGGCTTTCGATGCCGCTGAGATTACTTATCTTCGTCAGCTTCCGCAGTTGAGCAACGCGCCCGCGGAGTTCTTCGATTACCTGAAAGACTTCCGCTTCACGGGCGATCTGTTCGCGGTTCCCGAAGGCACGCCGTTATTTGCGGGCGAACCGATGCTCACCGTGCGCGCGCCGCTGATTGAAGCGCAGATCCCGGAGACGTACCTTCTCTCCACCGTTACCTTCCAAACTCTCATCGCCACCAAGGCGGCGCGCATTGCGGAAGTGAGTGGCGGGCGCGATGTTATTGAGTTCGGAACCCGCCGGGCCCATACGCCGGAGGCCGGTGTGCTGGGCGCTCGCGCGGCTTACATTGGCGGCTGCGTGGGCACCAGCAACACACTCGCGGGCTACCGGTTTGCGATTCCCGTGATAGGCACCGCAGCGCACGCCTGGGTGATGTCGTTCGCCAGCGAGACCGAAGCGTTTGAGCGCATGCGGGAGTTGATGGGCACGCACACGGTTCACCTGATCGATACTTACGATTCGCTGGAAGGTACACGCAAAGCCATGGAAGTGGGCGGGCCCTTCTGGGGAGTGCGCCTCGATAGCGGCAACTTGCTGACGCTCTCGCGTGAGATTCGCGGCCTGCTCGATAGGGGCGGTTTTCCTCAAGCGAAGATCATGGCCTCGGGCGATCTGGATGAATTCAAGATTCAGCAACTGCTTCGCGACGGTGCTGCCATCGACGCGTTCGGAGTAGGTACGGAACTCGCCACCTCCGCCGATGCGCCCCATATGGGTGCCATCTACAAGATGGTGGAAATTGACGGCGAACGCGACGGCCAGCGCGCGAAACGATTCACCGCCAAGCAGAGCGAAGA